>JANMHY010000934.1:0-2726 GCA_031375525.1 Burkholderiales bacterium | reverse complement strand
CCGGTGGAGAACGCGTCGTTCATGCCGTGGCTGGTCGGCACCGCGTTGATCCACTCGCTGGCCGTGACCGAAAAGCGCGGCGCCTTCAAGTCGTGGACGGTGCTGCTGGCGATCATGGCGTTTTCGCTGTCGCTGCTCGGCACTTTCCTCGTCCGCTCGGGCGTGCTGTCTTCCGTGCATGCGTTTGCCACCGACCCGTCGCGCGGCATCTTCATCCTGGCCTTCCTGGTCATCGTCATCGGCGGCTCGCTGGCGCTGTATGCGTGGCGCGCGCCGCAGGTCGGCCTCGGCGCACGTTTCGAGCTCGTCTCGCGCGAGACGATGCTGCTCGGCAACAACGTCATGCTCGTCGTCGCCATGGGCACGGTGCTGCTCGGCACGCTGTACCCGCTGGCGCTCGATGCGCTCGGCCTGGGCAAGATTTCGGTCGGCCCGCCGTACTTCGATGCCGTGTTCGTGCCGATCATGACGCCGCTGGTGTTCCTGATGGGCGTCGGCCCGCTGGCCCGTTGGAAGGCCGCCGAGCTGCCGAGCCTGGCCAAGCGCCTGCGTTGGGCCGCGATGCTGACGGTCGTGATGGCGCTCGTCACCGGCTGGCTCGCCGGCCGCATCTCGGTGATGGCCACGCTCGGTTTCATGATGGCGTGGTGGATCGTCTTCTCGGTGGCCACCGATTTGATCGAACGCGTGCGGCCCGCGAGCGTGGCCGCATCGAACCTGTGGGCGCGCATGAAACTCGTGCCGCGCACGATGTGGGGCATGTGGCTGGCGCATCTGGGCATCGCGGCGTTTGCCTTCGGCGTCAGCATGGTCAACACCTACGGCATCGAGCGCGACGTCAAGATGGAGCTGAACGACACCGTCGAAGTGGCCGGCTACGTCTTCACCTTGCGCTCTGTGCGCGACCGCCAGGGCCCGAACTACACGGCCGCGCAGGGCCTCGTCGAGGTCACGCGCAAGGGCAAGCCGGTGGCGACGATGCGCCCGGAAAAGCGCATCTACCGCGTGCAGCAGAACCCGATGACCGAAGCCGCGATCGACAGCGGCTTCACGCGCGATCTCTACGTTTCGCTCGGCGAGCCGGTGGGCAACAACAACGCCTGGGTGGTGCGCGTGTACGTCAAACCCTTCATCGACTGGATCTGGGGCGGCTGCGTGCTGATGGCCCTGGGCGGCGGCTTGGCCGCCACCGACCGGCGCTACCGCGCAACGAGCCGTGAGCGTGAGCGCATCGGCTTGTCCGGCGCCAACGTCGCCGCATGAAGGGCCTGCGCTTCATCATCCCGCTGGCGGTGTTCGGTGTGCTGGTGGCTTTTCTGGCGGTGGGGCTGAAGTTGAACCCGCGCGAAGTGCCGTCGCCGCTGATCGGCAAACCGGCGCCGGCGTTTGCGCTGACGCATCTCGGCGACGCCGGCAAGACGCTGGGCCGCGATGACCTGTTGGGCAAGGTCTGGCTGCTCAACGTCTTTGCTTCGTGGTGCACGCCGTGCCTGGACGAGCACCCGCACCTGATGACCTTTGCGCGCACGAAGCAGGTGCCGATGATCGGCCTGAACTACAAGGACACACGGCCCAACGCGACGCAGTGGCTGGCGCGCCATGGCAACCCGTACGACGCCGCGCTGTTCGACGGCGACGGCCGCATCGGCATCGACTTCGGCGTCTATGGCGTGCCGGAAACCTTCGTCATCGACAAGCTGGGCGTGATCCGCTTCAAGCATGTCGGCCCGGTGACACCGGAGGTCATCGACAAGCGGATCGTGCCGCTGTTGAAGGAACTCAATGCGTAGGTGGATGCTGCTGTTGTTGCTGCTTTGCACCGGCGCGCTGGCCAAGGAAGCCGCGCCGGTCGCCGCCGACCCGGCGCTCGAAGCGCGCGTCGTCGCCATCACCGCCGAGCTGCGCTGCCTGGTGTGCCAGAACCAGACCATCGCCGATTCGCATTCGGGTCTGGCAGAAGACCTGCGCAACCAAGTGCGCGAGCAACTGCGCCAAGGCGCGAGCGACCAGCAGGTGCTGCAGTTCATGACCGACCGCTACGGCGACTTCGTGCTCTACCGGCCGCCGTGGAAGGCCAGCACGGTGTTGCTGTGGGCGGGGCCGGCCGCCTTCCTCGTCATCGGCTTGGCGGCGCTGGTGCTGGTGCTGCGGCGGCGCGCCAAGCTCGCGCCCGATCGCTTCGAGCCCGATGACGATGCAGACGACGCCGATGGAGATCTGGCGCGATGACGTTGTTCGTGGCCATCGGCGCGCTGCTGGCGCTGCTGACCCTGGTGCTGTTGACGCGGCCGCTGTGGCGTCGCGGCGCTGACACCCGTTCAGCCGGCGTGACCGCGCTGCGCGAGCAGCTCGACCAACTTGCTGCGTTGAAGCAGTCAGGCGTGCTTGCCGATACGCAGTACGACGAAGCGCGGCAGACGCTCGAACGGCGCATCGCCGAAGCGGTGACCGATGCACCTGCGCCGGTGCAGGCTGCGGGCTCCAAACCCTTGCTGTTCTGTGTGGCAAGTTTCGTCTGCGCGTTGACGGTGGCCGGCTACGCCTGGCTCGGCACCCCGCGGGCCTTGAACCCCGAGCTCGTCACCGCCGCTGCACCCGCCGGCGCTGACCGGCCGCTGACACCCGAACAGATCGAGGCCATGATCGAAACGCTGTCGGCGCGCGTCAAAGAGCAACCGAACGAAGCCGAGAGCTGGGCCATGCTCGGCCGCGCCCAGGTGGTGCTC
>JANMHY010000695.1:0-2067 GCA_031375525.1 Burkholderiales bacterium | reverse complement strand
AACAGCATCTCCATGTCGTCTTCGGTGTGCAGCACGGTGTCGATCATCAGCTTGCCGCCGGCGGTGTGCAGCAGCGGCAACGCGATCGGCGTCTGCTGGCCGCCGTTGATGATCTTGCCGACGACATAGGCGCCCTTGTTGCGGAAGAACAGACCGGACAGCACCTGGATCTGGAAATTGGTGCGCGGCTGCCACGCGCCGAGATGGCGCTGCAGCTCCGCCACCACGTCGCCGGCGTCGCGCTCGAGATCTTCGAAGCCGAGCTGCAGATCGAAGTCGCGCACCAGTTGCACCCAGGTCTCGCGCCAGGTGTCGAGCGTGGGGTAGTAGACGCGGTAGGTGGTCGGCGCGAGCGCTTCGTCGATCTCGATGTAGGAGGTGGAGATGGCGGGCCGGACGAAGATGAAGCTGTTGTGGAAGTAGCTGCGGTGCAGGATTTTCGTCGTCACCGAGTTGAAGAAGGTCTCGGCCAGTTCCGGTTGCCGGTGGTCGATCAAGAGGCCGATGTAGAGCAGCTTGACCTGCTGCCAGACTTCGGTCGGCAGCACCTCGGCGTCGAACTCGATCTGCAAGCGGCTCTTGGTTTCTCGCACGCGCTCGTCGTAGAACGCGATCCGCTCACGCATCGCCCGCTGCTGGCCGTGCCAGTCGGCGCGCTCGAAGCGTTGCTTGGCCGCACGGCTGGTTTCGCTGAACAGCCGGTAGTGCCGGTCGAAGCCGTCCAGCAGCGCGCGGGCGATCCTGAACGCAGCGGTGTCGTCGGTGGCGGGCAGGTTCAGCATCGGCAAGAATCAGGCTTGGCAGTTCTTCAGCAGTTCCATCATGACACTTCAAGATCTCCTGCAAGTCGGTGCCGATGACGCCATCGCCATCGCCGCCCCGGGGCGTGCGCCGCTCGACTACCGCGGGCTGCGCGCCCTGGTGCACGCCACCACCGCGTCGCTCAACGCGGCCGGCATCGGCCGCAACGACCGCGTCGCCATCGTGCTGCCCAACGGCCCCGAGATGGCGACGTGCTTTCTGGCCTGCGCCTGTGCGGCCACCAGCGCGCCGCTGAACCCCGCCTACCGCGGCGACGAGTTCGAGTTCTACCTCGACGATCTGCAGGCCAAGGCGCTGATCGTCGAGCGCGCCAGCACCTCGCCGGCGGTGGAGGCGGCGCGCAAGCTCGGCGTGCAGGTCATCGAGCTGGTGGTGGCCGACGGCGCCGCAGCCGGCCAGTTCACTTTGGGTGCGCTCGCCGCTGCGCCCAGCGCACAAGGCGGCCCATCTCGCGCCGAAGACGTGGCGATGGTGCTGCACACCTCGGGCACGACCTCGCGGCCCAAGCGCGTGCCGCTGTCGGTGGCCAACCTGTGCGCCTCGGCAACGCAGATCGCGGCCACGCTGCAATTCACGTCAAAAGATGTCGGCCTGAACATCATGCCGCTGTTCCACATTCACGGGCTGCTCGCCGGCCTGCTGGCGCCGCTGTCGGCCGGCTCGCGGGTGTTCTGCACGCCGGGCTTCAACGCGTTGCGCTTCTTCAAGTGGATGGACGAGGCCCACCCGAGCTGGTACACGGCCGTGCCGACGATGCACTTGGCGATCGCCAGCCGCGGCAAGCACAACGCCGAGGTGCTGGCACGCCACCCGCTGCGCTTCGTGCGCTCGTCGTCGTCGCCCATGCCGCCGCAGCTGATCCAGGAACTCGAGGCGATGTTCAAGGCGCCGCTGATCGAGTCCTACGGCATGACCGAAGCGGCGCACCAGATGGCCTCGAACCCGCTGCCGCCGCTGCAACGCAAACCCGGCTCGGTGGGGCGCGCGGCCGGCCCCGAAATCGCCATTCGAGGCGAGGACGGCGGCATGCTCGGCGCTGGCGAAATCGGTGAGATCGTAATCCGCGGCCCGAGCGTCACCGCAGGCTACGAGAGCAACCCGAAAGCCAACGCAGAGGCTTTTGTCGATGGCTGGTTTCGCACCGGCGACCAGGGCGTGATCGACGCCGACGGCTATCTGAGCATCACCGGCCGGCTGAAGGAGATCATCAACCGCGGCGGCGAGAAGGTCAGCCCGCGCGAGATC
>JANMHY010000890.1:0-5088 GCA_031375525.1 Burkholderiales bacterium | reverse complement strand
CACGATCACCGGCAGCGTGAAGTAGGTGTTGTGCACGCTGCGCTGCTTGCCGCGCTGGCCGTGCACCGGGTCCACCGGCTGGCCGGCACGCAGTTGCGCCACCACCGTGCGCTGGCCGGGGATGATCCAGAAGAAGACGTTAGCGCTCATCGTCGTGGCCAGCATCGCGCCGACGAGCAGAAAGGCGGCGCGGCCGGCGAAGAGCTGGCAGGCGAGCCACGATGCGACGACGACGAGCACGAACACCGCCACGCCGACCACGACGTCGCCTCCTCTGCGCTGGCCGAAGACGCGGCAGATGGCGTCATAGACCAGCCAGCACACCACCAGGAAGCCGAGCGAGGCGGCGATGGCCGCGGCCGGCGACCAGTCATAGACGCTCTTGTCGATCAGGAAGCTGCCGGCGTTGAACAGGTAGAGCACCGTGAACAGCGCCATGCCGGTGAGCCAGGTGCTGTAGCTCTCCCAGTACGACCAGTGCAGGTTCTCAGGCAGCGAGCGCCAGCGCGGCGCCACCATGTATTTGTTGGCGTGATAGAAGCCGCCGCCGTGCACGGCCCACATCTCGCCGTCGATGCCCTTGGCCTTCAGGTCGGCGTCCTGCGGCGCCGACAGGCTGTTGTCGAGCAGCACGAAGTAGAACGACGAGCCGATCCAGGCGATCGCGGTGATGACATGGGCCCAGCGCAGCAGCAGGTTGAGCCAGTCGAACAGGTAGGCGTCCATCGTTTCCTCTCAGAACAGGGAAAGCACGCCGGAAGTCCGGTGGTGCTTTCCCCCCACCACAGCGGGCTCTGTAAGGGGTGAACGTCGCGACCTGTGGGCGGGCTTCGTGAGCCGGTCCGCGGGGCGCCGCGGCGACGTGAAGAAAGTGTATACAGTTGCGCGTACAAACAACTAAGGGCTTACCCGAATCTGCCCACCCTCGCCGCTCAAGCGCCGCCGCGAAAGCAGGAGAAGCCCCACGCCGTCAGCTTGAAAGGCAGGTGGTAGTGCTGGCGCGCATCGGCGATGCCGAAGCGATACGGCACCACATCGAGGAACGGCGGCGACGGCAAGGCATCGCCGCGCTGGCGGTGGTAGTCGCCGACGAAGAACGTGGCCTCGTAGACGCCGGCCGAAAACCGGTTGGCGAGCGAAGCGAGTTCCTCGACGCTGCCGCTCAGCGCCACGCTCGCCTTGGCGATCGTCGAGCGGCGTTCGCCGTCGAGCCGATCGACACACACCACGAGGCCTTGCGCCACCGCGCCGCGCGCCACATCGACCACATGAATCGAAAGGCCCGGCATGTTCGCTCACCCCACCGACGTCACTTCAGGTCAGCGGCCTTGATCGCCGGCCCCCAGTCCGCGACCTGCTTGGCGACGAAGCCGGCGAACTCGGCCGAGGTCATCTTCACCGTCGTGATGCCCAGCTCCTCGAGCTTCTTGACCACCACCGGGTCGGCGACGATGTCGGCCAGCACCTTGGAGAGACGATCGGTCACCTCCTTGGGCAGCGCCGCCGGCCCCGAGACACCGAAGTAGTTCTCGGCCACCAACTGCGGCAGCCCGAGCTCGACCACGCTCGGCACCTCGGGCAGCAGCGGCGAGCGTGTCTTCGTCGTCACCGCCAGCGCGCGGATCTGTCCCGCCTTGACCATCGGCACGAAGGCGGTGATGACATCGATGCCCACCGGGATCTGGCCGGCGATCAGGTCGGTGGTCATCGGCGCGCCGCCCTTGTACGGGATGTGCACCATCTCGATCTTCATCGCCTGCTTGGCCATCTCGCCGACGATGTGGCCGATCGAGCCGGGCCCGCCGCTGCCGAAGGTGTAGCCGGGCGCGGCGGCAGCCTTGGGCAGATCCTTCAGCGTCGCCGGTCCGCTCTTCGGGTTGGCCATCAGCAGCACCGGCGCCACGCCGAGCATCGCCACATGGGTGAACTGCTTGACCGGGTCGTAGGGCAGCTTGGGCACCGTGTACGGGCCGATCGATGTCGGCGTCGAATTCGACAGCATCAGGGTGTAGCCGTCGGCCGGCGAGCGGGCGACTTCGGCGCCGCCGATCGTGCCGCCGGCGCCCGGCTTGTTGTCGACAATCACGGCCTGGCCGAGCGCCTTGGCCATCGGCTCCGAGATCACGCGCGCGACGATGTCGCTGGCGCCGCCGGAGGCGAAGGTGACGACGATGCGGATCGGCTTTTCGGGCCAGGCCGCTTGCGCGGGGCTGCACAGCGCGAAGGTCGCGAGCGCAACGGCGGCGACAACGGTGGGGTGACGTTTCGGCATGGTGATCTCCGGTGAGAAGTGGTGGCGACGAAGGGTCAGGAGCCGCGATAGGTCGAGTAGGCCCACGGGCTGGCCAGCAGCGGCACGTGGTAGCGGCCGTTGGCATCGGCGATGCCGAAATCGAGCGGCACTTCGTCGAGGAACGGCGGCTCGGGCAGGTCCACGCCGCGGCCGCGAAAGTACGCCGCCACCGAAAACACGAGTCGGTAGCGGCCGGCAACCATCGACTGGGCATCGAGCAGCGCGCCGCCGTCGTTGCGGCCGTCGGCGTTGAGCGTGAAGGACTTGATCGTCTCGGTGCGCGCGCCGTCCACGCGCTGCAACTTCACCGCCATCCCCGCCGCGGGGCAGCCATTCATCGTGTCGAGCACATGGGTGCTGAGGTGTCCCATTGGATTCCTTGCTTGCCGGGTTGCGAGAAGTGTATACACTATCGTTCACACGAGATCTACGCAGGAACCCGAATCCATGCCACGCACGCGTCCTGATCTGAAAGTGATCACGGCCGAAGCCGCGCCCAGACCGGCGTCGCGCCGCAAGGCGCCCGCCGGCGCGCCGCCAGGCGGTGCCACGCAGCGCATCGTCGAATCGATCACCGAGGCGATCGTCGCGCGCCGGCTGATGCCCGGCACCAAGCTGGCCGAGCAGAAGATCGCCGACATTTTCAAGGTCTCGCGCACGCTGGTGCGCCAAGCGCTCAACCAGTTGAGCCGCGACCGCCTGGTCACGCTCGAAGCCGCACGCGGCGCCTTCGTCGCCATGCCCAGCGTCGAGGAAGCGCACCAGGTGTTCGAGCTGCGTCAGATGATCGAAGGGGCGATGGTCAAGCGCCTGTGCAGCGTCGTCACCGACGCGCAGATTGCCGAGCTGCGTGCCCACCTCGAGGCCGAGCAGGTGGCGATCGCGCGCACCGATGTGCCGGGCCGCACACGATTGCTGGCCGACTTCCACGTCGTGCTGGCCCGCATGCTGGGCAACCAGGTGCTGGCGCAGCTGCTCGGTGACCTGCTCAGCCGCTCGTCGCTGATCTCGCTGATGTACCAATCCTCGCATTCGGCCGAGGCCTCGCTGGCCGAGCATGTGGCGATCGTCGACGCGCTCGAACGGCGCGACGTGCGCGCCGCCATGCGACTGACAGAAGACCACCTCGATCATGTCGAGCGCAACCTGCGCTTCGACCCACGCTCGCCCGACCTGGCCCAAGTCTTGAGCTCCGAATGAACGCCACGGCTCGCTACCCGCGCGACCTCGCGGGCCACGGCCGCAACCCGCCGCACGCGCGCTGGCCGGGCAATGCGCGCGTGGCCGTCCAGTTCGTCCTCAACTACGAGGAAGGCGGCGAGAACTCGGTGCTGCACGGCGATGCCGGCAGCGAGCAGTTCCTGTCCGAGATGTTCAACCCGCCGGCGATTGCAGCGCGCCATCTCAGCATGGAGAGCATCTACGAGTACGGCTCGCGCGCCGGCGTCTGGCGCATCCTGCGCGAGTTCGAGCGCCGCGGCCTGCCGCTCACCATCTTCGGCGTCGGCATGGCGCTCGAGCGCTCACCCGAGGTCACGGCCGCCTTCGTCGAACTCGGCCACGAGATCGCCTGCCACGGCTGGCGCTGGATTTCTTATCAAGGCATCGACGAAGCCACCGAGCGCGAGCACATGCAGCGCGGCATGGCGGCGATTCAGAACCTCACTGGACAGAGAGCACTCGGCTGGTACACCGGCCGCGACAGCCCAGCCACACGCCGCCTCGTCGCCGACCACGGCGGCTTCGAGTACGACAGCGACTACTACGGCGACGACCTGCCGTTCTGGCTGCAAGTCAAGAAGAGCGACGGCGCGCTGGCGCCGCACCTCGTCGTGCCCTACACACTCGACTGCAACGACATGCGGTTCGCGCTGCCGCAAGGCTTCTCGCATGGCAACGAGTTCTACGGCTACCTGCGCGATGCCTTTGCCGTGCACTACGCCGAAGGCGCCGAGCGGCCGAGCATGATGAGCATCGGCATGCACTGCCGGCTGCTCGGCCGGCCCGGCCGCATGCGCGCTTTGCAGCGCTTCCTCGACCATGTGCAGCGCCACGACCGCGTCTGGATCGCGCGCCGCATCGACATCGCGCGCCACTGGAAGGCCGTGCATCCGTTCGATCCGACCACCGCCTTCCTCTGGGAGTGACCCATGGCTGTCCTGACCCTCGAACAGATCAACGCCGCCACGGCGCGCGAATTCGTCGCGCTGCTCGACGGCACCTATGAACATTCGCCGTGGATCGCCGAGCGCGCCGTCGCGCAGCGCCCCTTCGCCAGCCTGGTGCAACTCAAACTGGCGCTGGCCCAGATCGTGCGCGAGTCCGGCCGCGAGGCGCAGCTGGCGCTGATCCGCGCTCACCCCGAACTCGCCGGCAAAGCGATGGTCAGCAAGACGCTGACGGCCGAGTCCACCAACGAGCAGGGCAAGGCCGGCCTGACCGATTGCACGCCGGCGGAGTTCGCACGCATCCAGCAACTCAATGCCGACTACAACGCCAAGTTCGGCTTCCCCTTCATCCTTGCGGTGCGCGGCCCGCGCGGTCTGGGGCTGGACAAGGCCGAGATCATCGCCACCTTCGAGCGGCGGCTGGACAACCACCCGGATTTCGAACTCGCCGAGTGCCTGCGCAACATCCACCGCATCGCCGAGATTCGCCTCGACGACAAGTTCGGCCATGTGCCCGCGCTCGGCAACCTGGTCTGGGACTGGGCCGAGCGCCTGTCCACCAACAGCGACCCCGGCTACGCCGAACGCGGCGAGCTGACCGTGACCTACCTGACCGACGCGCACCGC
>JANMHY010000877.1:0-5948 GCA_031375525.1 Burkholderiales bacterium | reverse complement strand
TTTGGTGTGGCCACGGCCGAGTTGCAGCAACTGCACTTCGAGCTTGCCGAGCCACAGCGTCATCTTGCCGCTGAAAGTGATCGTCGGCCAGGTCATGCCCGGCGGCACCGACTCGACGTTGCGGAACAGGCGCGGAAAGCGTCCGATCTCACTGGCCTTGTCGGCCTCGCCGCGCTCGACGATCAGGTCGCGCGTGTCGTTGCTGGCGATGATCTGCTGCGGTGCGTAGGCGCTGGCACCGAGCACACGCACCGCGTGGTAGTGCGTGAGGACGACATACTTGATCGGCTTGTCGGTGACCTCGCGGATGCGGCGGATCACATCAGCCGCCATCGCCGGTGTGGCCTGCGTGTCGGCCACCAGCACGGCGTCGTCGCCGATGACGATGCCGGTGTTGGGGTCGCCCTCGGCGGTGTAGGCCCAGGCGTGCTCGGAGAGCTGCTCGAAGGTGACCTTCTTTTCTTCGAGGTCGGCTTGGCTGGCGAAGGCTTTGACGGGGGTCATGGGGTCTCCATAAGGCGGGGGCAGGCCGCCATCATGCGCCGGTGATGACGCGCGGCGATGGCGGGCTGGCGTACAGCAGCTCGACCTCGGCCGCGCGCCGCTGCAGCACCAGGCGCTGGTTGATGTAGCCCTTGTCGGTGATCTCGCCGCTGGCCATGCTCGGCCCATCGGGCAGCAGCAGCGCCCGTGCCGGCGCTTGCGACGAGCCGGCGCCGCCGGATTTCATCGCCCGCAAGGCCTCACGCACGGTCGCTGCGACGTCGTCGTGCGGCAACTTGCGCGCGGCTTCGGTGAGGAAGACCAGCATGCCGATCTCGCTGCGGTCGTGGCCGGTGATGACCACGTCCAGCGCCAGCGGCGCGAGGGCAGTGACGACGGCCAGCCGCAGCGTGCCGACGCTGACCCAGGTGCCGCTGGTGAGCTTGAAGTCTTCGGCGACGCGGCCGTTGAAGACGATGCCCGAGCCCGGGTTGTCTTCTTCGTCCAGATAGCCGGCGTCGCCGATGCGGTACCAGCCGTCGTCGTCGAAGGCTTGTGCCGTTGCTTCTTCATTGCCACGGTAGCCGGGAAAGACATGCGGGCCCTTGATGCGCATCTCCAGCTTGCCGCCGTTGGGCACGAACTTGATGGCGGCGCCGGGCAGCGGCAGGCCGATGACGCCGGGCCGCTCCAGACGCCACGGCACCGAGGTGATCGCCGGCGACGTCTCGGTCGAGCCCCAGCTCGTCGTCAACCACACGGGGTCGCTGTCGATGGCGCGCACGCGCGCAGCCACCGCTTCGAGGCGGCGCCAGGTGGTGTCGGGCATGCCGGCGCCGGCGTAGAAGACCATCTTCAAGCGGCCGAAGAAGCGCCGCGCCAGGTCGTCGTCGGCTTCGAGTGCCGGCAGCATCATTTCGTAGCCGCGCGGCACGTTGAAGTAGAGGTTGGGCTGGACGTCGCGAAGGTGGGCGATCGTCTTGTCGATGAGACCGGGCAGCGGGCGGCCGTCGTCGATGAACATCGTGCCGCCGTTGCGCAGCACCAGGCCGATGTTGTGGTTGCCGCCGAAGGTGTGGCTCCACGGCAGCCAGTCGAGCAGCACCGGTTTGTCGCGCTCGACGAAGCGCAGCACCTGGGCCAGCATCTGCTGGTTCGCGCACAACATGCGGTGCGTGTTGATGACGACCTTGGGGTGGCCGGTGGAGCCCGAGGTCAGCAGGTACTTGGCCTGCGTGTCCGGCGTGACGGCGTCGAACGCGGCCTGCACGGCCGGCGTTTCGTGTGCGCTTTGCAGTGCGGAGAACGGCAGCGCGTTGGCCCGCGACTCGGCGCCGCGGCTGAAGACGATAAGGGCGTCGGGCACGGGCGCCTCGGCCAGCGCCGGCGCATAGACCGCGGCATCGTCGGCGTAGATCAGCGCCGGTTGCAGCGTGCGCAGGATGCCGTGGATGCGCGTGAAGTCGCCTTGCGCCAGCCGGCAGTAGCCGCTGCTGACGGTGCAGACCGCGCGGCCGATGTGCATCGTCGCCAAAGCGAGCACGAGGGGGTCGAGCGCGTTGTCGCAGAGCACGACGACGGGGCGGTTGGGCGGCAGCGCCCGATCCAGCAGTGCTTGCGCGACGGCGCCGACCTGCTGGCGCAGCGCGCCGTAGCTGAGCGTGCGCCAGCCGCCCCCGTTGGCCGCGGGCTCGGCGAAGGCCGGCGCCTCGGGCGTGTCGCGCGCCCAGCGCTCCAGCCACTCGCCGACGCAGCGCGCATACGGCGCCAGCGGCTCGGGGTGGTGCAGCGTGAAGGCGCCGCCGCCGAGATCGGTCTTGACGGTGCGCCGCGGCGCGAGTTGCGTGGGGTCGTCGAAAAAGGACATGACGCCATCGTAAATCCGCGCACCAAAAAAAAGCTGTCACGTTTTCGAGCTGGGCCGCGACAGACGTTGGGACAGCAGAGCACAACCGCAACGCTGCCGCGGATCGCTCCCTCAGGAGGGGTTCCGTGAACTCCCTCCATCCCGTTTCATTCAACCGAGGACTCTGACCATGAAGACCGTTATCGCCACCATCGCCCTGTCACTCGTCTCCGCCGTGTCGCTGGCCAAGAGCCTCGACAACACGGTCGGCTCGCGCCTGCCCGCCTTCATCGACGGCAGCGCCTATGAGCAGGCCAACAACACGTTCGTCAGCCAGAAATCGCGCGCCGAAGTGCGCGCCGAGGCCAAGGCCGCGCCGCAACTGCCGGCGTATGTCGATGGCAGCGAGTACGAGAAGGCGATGGCCATGTTCATGAGCCAGCGCAGCCGCGCCGAAGTTCGCGCCGAGGCGGCGAGCTTCGATCGTCTGCGCGCCGGGCTGTTGGAGCTGCAAGGCGGCCGCAACTGATTTGCCGCGCAACGAGGCACGAGCGGGCCTGAGTTCAGGCCCGCTTTTGCTGCCCTGGCGACTCGCCGAACCAGCGCTGCTGCATGCACGCGCGCAGCGACAGCCGCGCACGATGAAGAATCGTGCGCACGTTGTCGGCCGACAGGCCGAGTTGCTCTCGGATCTCGTCGCTCTCCAAACCGAGCCACTCGCGCATCATGAAAACACGGCGGGTTTGCGCCGGCAGACACGACAGGCAAGTGTCGAGCGTGCGCATCATCTGCTTGCGCTCGGCCTGGTTGTCGGGCTGCTGCCAGGCGGGCACGGCCTCGCGCCAATGACCGCTCTCGTCGAATTGATCGGCCAGCGCGGCGTCGGTCGCGTCGCCTTCGCCGTCGGGCATCTGCACCTCGCGCCGGGCCAGCGGCGAACGGTACCAATCGGCCACCTTGTGACGCAGGATCGAGATCGCCCACGTGGACAGCGCGGCGTCGCCGCGGAAGGCAGGCCATTGCTGGACGACCGCGATCAGCGTGTCCTGCACCAGATCCTCGGCGTGGGCGCTGTCGTGCACCGCCAAGCGGGCCTGGCGCAGCAGGCGCTGGCGCAGCGCGGGCAATTCGGCTTCGAGGTGGATGGTGGTGGAGTCCATGATGTTGTAGGGCGCGGTCCTGTCGGGTCTGTCGCGCCAGCCACAGGGACATTACGCAGCCCGGGTGTCACGTTTCGGGCCGCTCGCACGACCCATGCTGATAAGGCAACTTCCGCGCAACGCGCCGGGCCGTGGGCGCCTTCACCTATTTACGGGGTTCGACATGAAATGGATGCAGCACACCTGCAGGCAGGCCGCCGAGCTGATGTCGTTGCAGCGCGATGAACCGCTTGGGCGCTGGCGCGCGGTCGGCCTGAAGCTGCACCTGCGCCTGTGCGGCGACTGCCGCGAAGTGGACAAGCAACTCGACCAGTTGAGCGATCTCAGCGCCGGCCTGTGGGGCGGCGCCGCGCGCGCCGCCAGCGATGACGAGCCTTCTCAGCGATAGCTGCGCGCGTCTTCGATCACCTTGCCGTCGTTGGCCAGCTCACCCGGGCGTTTGAAGGCCACCGCGCCGCGCAGCTTGGTGATGTCGCGCAGCGTGCCGGCCACGCGCTCGGCCAGGCCTTCGGGTTCGCCCTGCGGGATCTCGGCGAACAGCGTCATGCGGTCTTCGGCCATCTCGCCTTCGACGACGAGACGCGCGCGCAGCAGCTCGGGGTGGCGCTTGACCACCTCGGCGATCTGGCTGGCGTGCACGAACATGCCGCGCACCTTGGCCGTCTGGTCGGCGCGGCCCAGCCAGCCCTTGATGCGGGCATTCGTGCGGCCGCTGGGGCAGCGGCCCGGCATCACGGCCGAGAGGTCGCCGGTGCCGAAGCGGACCAGCGGGTAGTCGGCGTTGAGTGTCGTCACGACCACTTCGCCGACGTCGCCTGCGGGCACCGGATCGCCCGTGCCGGGGCGCACGATCTCGACGATCACGCCTTCGTCGATCACCAGGCCTTCGCGGGCGCTGGTCTCATAAGCAATCAACCCGAGGTCGGCGGTGGCGTAGCACTGGTAGGCCGCGATGCCGCGCTCGGCAAGCCAGTCGCGCAGTGACGGTGGAAAGGCTTCGCCGCTGACGAGCGCTTTTTTCACCGAGGTGATGTTGGCGCCGCCCTCGGCTGCCTTCTCGACGAGGATTTTCAGAAAGCTCGGCGTGCCGATGTACGCATCGGGCTTCAACTCGGCTATCGCCTGCAGTTGCAGCTCGGTGTTGCCGACGCCGCCGGGAAACACCGTGCAGCCGAGCGCGAGCGCACCGGACTCCATCATCAAGCCGCCGGGTGTGAGGTGGTACGAAAAACAGTTGTGGGCCAGGTCACCTTCGCGCAGGCCGGCGGCGTAGAGCGCGCGCGCCAGGCGCCAGTAGTCGCGCGCCGACGACTCGGGCTCGTAGATCGGGCCCGGCGACTGGTACACCCGTTGCGCCGCGCGTGCGCGCGGCAGGGCGCGCCAGCCGAGCGCGGAGAAGCCGCCGAACGGATCGCTGGCCACCGCAGCGCGCTGGCGCTCCAGCAATTGCGACTTGCGCGTCACCGGCAGCGCAGCCAGCGCGGCGCGCGAGGTCACGGCGTCGGCATCGACCCCGGCGAGCAGGGCGCCGAAGGCGGCCGTGGCCTGCGCCGCGCGCACCTGCGCCGGCAGCGCGGCCAGCAGCGCGGCTTCGCGTTGCTCGGGGTCGCGAGTTTCGAGCGCGTCATAGCGGTCCATCAGTCTTCCTGTTCCCAGCGCGCCAGACGCTTCTTGACCTCGTCGATCAGCTTGCGCTGCTGCTCGGCCGAGGCCACGCTGACCCGATCCCACTCAGGCGTGAGCATCAGCCGGCGCGCGAGCTTGGCGTTGATTGCAGCGCCATCGACGGCGAGCTCGACAACGCGCTTGCCGCGCAGCTCGTACGCGTTGCCGCGCTCGGCGAGCTTCATGTCGCGCAGCGCGCGCTTGATCGTCACCAGTGCGTTGTCGGCGTTGAACGGTAGCGGTGCAAAGTCGGTCATGACAGCCACCGCTTGCGGCGCTTGTAGCTCTTCACGTCGCGGAAGCTCTTGCGGTCCCCGCCGCCCATGCCGAGATAAAACTCCTTCACGTCTTCGTTTTCACGCAGGTGCTTGGCCTGCCCGTCCATGACCACGCGGCCGTTTTCGAGGATGTAGCCGTAGTCGGCGTAGCGCAGCGCCATGTTGGTGTTCTGCTCGGCGAGCAGGAAGGTGACCTTCTCGCGCTGGTTCAGATCCTTCACGATCTCGAAGACCTCTTCGACGATCTGCGGCGCCAGGCCCATCGACGGCTCGTCGAGCAGCACCATCCTCGGCTCGGCCATCAGCGCACGGCCGATGGCGCACATCTGCTGCTCGCCGCCGGAGGTGTACGCAGCCTGCGACGTGCGCCTAGCTTTAAGGCGCGGGAAGTAGCCATAGACCTTGTCGAGCGTGCGCGCGATGCCGGCCTTGCCGTCCTTGCGCGTGTAGGCGCCGGTGAGCAGGTTCTCTTCGATCGTCAGGTGCGCGAAGCAATGGCGGCCTTCCATCACCTGG
>JANMHY010000776.1:0-2239 GCA_031375525.1 Burkholderiales bacterium | reverse complement strand
GCACGTTTCGCTGCACCGCGTTTCGGGACCGCATCGCCGGTGGCGTGCACCTCGGTCTGGCCGTCGGCCAGTGGGACGAAGGCGACGAGGTGCCGGTGCGCGTGCACGAGCCGCTGTCGGTGATGGACCTGCTCGACGCGCAGGGCAGCGCACATTCGTGGCCCTTGCCCGCTGCTTTGGCCGCGCTGCAACAGCAGGGCCGCGGCGTTGCCGTGCTGCTCAACGCCGGCACCGATGCGCAATCGCTCGTCGGCCATCTGGTGCCGCAGGCCGTGCCGCCGCGCACGCCGGCACGCAACATGGACTTGCGCACCTACGGCATCGGCGCGCAGATCCTGCGCCACCTCGGCGTGCGCCGCATGAAGCTGCTCGGCCACCCGCGCCGCATGCCCAGCATGACCGGCTACGGTCTCGAAGTCACCGGCTGGGTGGCGCCACCTTCAAAGGAATAGACCACCATGCAAGACGCCGACATCGGAACCGCGGCCAAGGAACTCGACGGCGAAGGCCTGCACATCGGCATCGTCCGCGCGCGCTTCAACGATGCGGTGACGCGCAAGCTAGAAGAGGCTTGTCTGGCCGAACTGGCCGTGCTCGGTGTCGTTGCCAAGCACATCAAGCGGGTCGACGTTCCCGGTGCACTCGAGATTCCGCTGGCACTCAAGGTCATGGCCGACAGCGACGAGTTCGACGCGCTGGTCGCACTCGGCTGCGTCATCCGCGGCGAGACCTATCACTTCGAGCTCGTTGCCAACGAGAGCGGCGCCGGCGTGACGCGCGTCGCGCTCGATCACCAAGTGCCGGTGGCCAATGCGATCCTCACCGTGGACAACGAAGCGCAGGCCTGGGCGCGCGCCGAGAGCAAGGGCCGCGATGCGGCGCGCGTAGCCGTCGAGATGGCGAATCTGCTCGAGGACATGTGAACGCCACTACGACACGTAAACCCACCGCTGCAAAGTCGCAGCGCCGCCGCGCGCGCGAACTCGCCTTGCAGGGCCTCTACCAATGGCTCATCGCCGGCGGCGACGCCGATTCGATCGACGCCCAACTGCGCGAGCACGACGGCTACGCCAAATGCGACAGCGTCCACTTCGATGCGCTGCTGCGCGGCTCGATCGAGCAGGCCGCGGTGCTCGATGCGGCGCTGGCCAAACATGTCGATCGCAAGACCACCGAGCTGTCGCCCGTCGAACATGGCGTGCTGATGATCGGCGCCTACGAACTCGCGCATTGTCTGGACATTCCGTACAAGGTGGCGATCAACGAGGCCGTCGAGTTGGCCAAGTCCTTCGGCGGCACCGACGGCCACAAGTACGTCAACGGCGTGCTCGACAAGGTCGCCGCCGATCTGCGGCCCGCCGAAGTGAAAGCCGCACGCGGCTGAGAGAGCAGCGCGTGATCAGAACGTCGTCGCGGCTCGACCACATCGAGCCTTTCTACGTCATGGAGTGCGCCAAGGCCGCCGACGAGATCGCGCGTGGCCCGCTGTGCGACCCGGCGCGCGGCGGCCGGCCGATGATCTACCTGAACATCGGCGAGCCCGACTTCACCGCGGCGCCGTTGGTCGTCGAAGCCGCGGCGCGCTGCATGGCTCAAGGCCGCACGCAGTACACGCATGCCACCGGCTTGTTGGGCTTGCGCGAAGACATCGCGCGCTGGTACGCGCAGCGCTTCGGTCTGCAGATCGCGCCCGAGCGCATCGTCGTCACCGCGGGCGCGTCGGCGGCGCTGCAGCTCATCACCGCCGCGCTCGTCGATCAGGGTGACGAGGTGCTGCTGCCCGATCCGAGCTACCCATGCAACCGCCACTTCGTTGCCGCGGCCGGCGGCCGTGCGGTGCTGCTGCCCTCGGGGCCTGCGCAGCGCTATCAGCTCGATGCGCAGGCGGTGCGCGCGGCATGGGGCGCGCACACGCGCGGCGTGCTGCTCGCATCGCCGTCCAACCCCACCGGCACGTCGATCGCGCGCGGCGAGATGCGCGCCATCGTCGAAGCCGTGCGCGAGCGCGGCGGCTTCACGCTGGTGGACGAGATCTACCTCGGCCTGTCGTACGACGAGGCCTTCGGCCACAGCGCGCTCGAACATGGCGACGATGTCATCGTCATCAACAGCTTCTCCAAATACTTCGGCATGACCGGCTGGCGTCTGGGCTGGCTGGTGCTGCCGCCGGCGCTCGTGCCCGCGGTCGAGAAGCTGGCGCAGAACCTCTACATCTGCGCCTCGTCGATTGCGCAGCATG
>JANMHY010000751.1:0-3721 GCA_031375525.1 Burkholderiales bacterium | reverse complement strand
CGTCCTTGACGTAGTCGCCGAGCGCGACGCTGCGGATGCCGACGATGCCGTCGAACGGCGCCATGATCGCCAGCCGCGACAACTGCACCCGCGCCAGCGCCACCTGCGCTTCGGCGACTTCGAGCGCCGCGGCGTTCTGATCGACGGCGCTCTGGCTGACGAAGTTCTGCGACTGCAGCTCGCGGCTGCGCTGCAGGTTCGTGCGCGCGATGTTCGATTGCGCCTGCGCCTGCTTGAGTTGCGCCACCTGCAGCGTGTTGTCGAGCTGCACCAGCAACTGCCCTTTGCGCACACGGCCGCCGTCGGTGAAGCCGAGCCGGGTGATGCGCCCGCTGACCTCGGGCCGCACGATGATGTTCTGCACCGCGCGCAAGCTGCCGACGGCCTGGGCATCGTCCTCGATGCGCAGCACCTCGACCTTGCCCACTTCGACTGCCGCGGGGCCGCCTGCCGTGCCACCGGCAGCACCTTGGCCGCGCGCGGCGCCGCTCGCGCCGGTCGGTACTGCGCCCGCGGCAGCGCTGGTCTCTTTG
The DNA here is from genome assembly GCA_031375525.1 of Burkholderiales bacterium. GTDB lineage: Bacteria > Pseudomonadota > Gammaproteobacteria > Burkholderiales > Burkholderiaceae_C > CADEEN01. The sequence goes on along the minus strand of JANMHY010000751.1, from coordinate 3,188 downwards.
CGCTCCACCGCCGCGCCGCCGCGCTGCCACCACCATGCTGCGGCGCCCACCACGACAATGCCGATCACCGCCACCACGGTGTGGAGTTTCTTCAGTGCCATGCGGTCACTGTAGCCTTTGCTTGCAGTCCGCGAATCGGGTCGGCTACTGCCTGCGCGACATCACATCTGTTCGGCCGCACCGCGGTTGGCCAGCGCATCGGCGCGCTCGTTGCCGGGGTCACCGGCGTGGCCCTTGACCCAGCGCCAATCGACCTGATGCTGCGCGGCCAGCGCGTCGAGGCGCTGCCAGAGGTCGATGTTTTTCACCGGCTGTTTGTCGGCGGTCTTCCAGCCGCGCTGCTTCCAGTTGTGGATCCATGTCGTGATGCCTTGGCGGACGTACTGGCTGTCGGTGTAGAGCTGCACCTCGCTGTTGCGCTTCAACGCAGCCAGGGCTTCGATGACCGCTGTCAGCTCCATGCGGTTGTTCGTAGTGACTGACTCGCCGCCCCAGAGTTCCTTCTCGTGCTCGGCGCTCTTCAGCCAAGCCCCCCAGCCGCCGGGGCCTGGATTTCCTTTGCAGGCGCCGTCGGTGTAGATCGTGATCGTCATCAATCCGTTCTTCGCTTTTCTTTACGTTGGATGTTCGTCACCACCGCCGGCGCCGCCACGGCCTTCACGCGCTCGCGCTTGGCCAGCCCGACCAGCCGCATGCCGCGCACGCGCTTGACGGCCACCACCATGTACACCGCGCCGAAGACCGGCCACCAGCGGTCGCCGATGCGGTCCATCCAGGCAAAGCGGTCGAGCCAGCGTTGCGAGCCGAGGGCAGGCCGGTAAGCGCCGAAACGCCCGCCTTCGACTTCGAAGCTGAGCAGGCGCAGCCAATCGCGCAGCCGCCAGTAGCCGATGAACTCGCCCGGCCGCGGCAGAAACGACGCTGGCTCGGCGCCGGCCATGCGCTGTAAGCGGCCCAGGCGCTGGCGCAGGCCCCACAGGCTGGCGGCGTTGAAGCCCAGGATGACGACGCGCCCTTCGGGCATCAGCACGCGTTCGACTTCGGCCAGTGTGCGGTGTGGGTCGCGCGCCAGCTCGAGCGTGTGCGGCAGCACGACGAGGTCCAAGCTGCGTTCGGCAAACGGCAGCGCATCGCCGTGCGCGAACACCGCCGCGGTACGCGGCGCATGCCCGGCATCGAGCGCCACCCAGCGGTGCGGCATGCGGTTGGCGCGCAACGCGTCGAGCTCGGGCAGGCCGATCTGCAGCGCGTGAAAACCGAAAACATCGCTGACCACACGATCGAGTTGCGCTTGCTCCCAGGCCAGCAGGTACTGGCCGGGCGGCGTTTCGAGCCAGGCGGTCAGCGCTTCGATGCCGGGTTGGGTGTCAGACATTCGCTTGCAAAAGAGGGCTTGCCAAGAGGGAAATCGCAGAGGGGACGCGTTCCTATAATCGCCGCGCCGATGGAACCCGTTGCCTCGCCTGCCTCTTCGGACAACACCATCTGGTTGTTGCGCGGCGGCGCGCACGACTTCGGCTCAATTCTATTCGCCCCGTGCCGGCGCACGCGGTTGTGCTGTTCGCACGAATACGCGCCGGCCAGCCGGCATGGTGCGCACGCAGCGGCACTGAAAAACAGCACCATGGCGGTGGCCGGTACTGGCGCGCCTGGGGCCAGCAGCAACGAACCCGTGGCCGTGGTTGACGGCTTGCGCGAATGGAAGAAGCAATTTCAATGAACCACGCTTTGAACACGCGGCATGCCCGCACGCTGCGCGGCGCGATTGCGCTGCTGACCGCAGTGCTGGTGTTGCCGGCCTGCGCGCAGGCGCCGGTGGTCACGCTGACACCCAAGCTCGTGCGCGCCGACGACGGCACGCCGTTGCCGGCGGCCGCAGCCCCCAGCGCTGTCGTGGTCCAGGACAGCGACGACCCGGCGACCGCCGTTGCACCGCCGATCGACCCGGTGCGCCCGGACGCGCGTGTGGACCTCGACGACCGCAGCGCGCGCAACGACCTCTGGCAGCGCATCCGCAACGGCTTCGCTATTCCCCACATCGACGACCGCTACGTCAAGCAGCGCGAAAAATATTTTGCGGGCCAGCCCGAGTACATGGCCCGCATGACCGACCGCGGCTCGCGCTACCTGTTCCACATCGTCGAAGAAGTGCAGCGCCGCGGCCTGCCGACCGAACTCGCGCTGCTGCCCTTCATCGAAAGCGCGTTCAACCCGGAAGCGATGTCGTCGGCGCGCGCTGCCGGCATGTGGCAGTTCATGCCGGCCACCGGCCGCCACTTCGATCTGAAGCAGAACATCTTTCGCGACGAGCGCCGCGACGTGCTGGCCTCGACCAATGCCGCGCTCGATTACCTGACGCGCCTGCACGGCATGTTCGGCGACTGGCACCTCGCGCTGGCGGCGTACAACTGGGGCGAAGGCAATGTGCAGCGCGCCGTGCGCTCCAACCGCGCGGCGGGCCGCGCGGCGGACTACGCGAACCTGAAGATGCCGTTCGAGACCCGCGACTACGTGCCCAAGCTGCAGGCGATGAAGAACATCGTGCTGCGCCCGGCCGACTACGCGCTCGCGCTGCCGGTGCTCGAGAACCACCCGTATTTCCTCGCCGTGCCGATCTCGCGCGACATCGATGTGGCGCTGGTGACCCAGCTCTCCGGCTTGCCGCTCGAACAGTTCAAGCAGCTCAATCCGCAGATGAACAAGCCGGTGATTGTCGCCGCGGGCACGCCGCAGTTGCTGCTGCCGTACGACAACGCCAATGCGTTCGTCAAGGCGCTGCCGCTGCACAAGGGGCCGCTGTCAAGCTGGACCGCGTGGACGGTGCCCAAGACGATGAATGCCGCCGACGCGGCGCAGGCCGTCGGCATGGAAGAAGACGAGTTGCGCGAAGTCAATGCAATTCCGCCGCGCATGCTGGTGCAGGCCGGCTCGACGCTGCTGGTCGCGCGCAGCCGCAATCGCGACGGCGATGTCTCGGTGCGCATGGCCGACAGCGCGATGATTTCGTTCTCGCCCGACGGCCCGGCGTTGAAGCGCGTCGCGCTAAAGGTCGGCAAAGGCGGCGACAGCGTGAGTGCAGTGGCCAAGCGTTATGCCGTCAGCGTGCAGCAGGTGGCGCAGTGGAACCGCGTTGCCCCCGGCGCCAGGCTGGCGCCGGGCAGCACGGTGGTGGTGTACGTGCCCAACAC
>JANMHY010000747.1:0-2025 GCA_031375525.1 Burkholderiales bacterium | reverse complement strand
GAATCGCCTTGCTCGGCCAGCTCTGCGCGCGGGCCAGGCCAGGCAGCGCCAGAGCCGCCGCGGCGCCGGTACCGAGCACGGTGAAATGGCGACGGTTCAGGGTGCGTTGGTTCATGGTCACGCCATCCAGTTCTTGATGCGACGCCCCAGCGCCTCGCGGCTGATGCCGTAGCGCTCGTGCAGCGTTGGCAGCGCGCCGGCGTCGAGGAAGGCATCCGGCAATCCCGCCAGCTCGAAGCCGGCCGGCTGCACGCGATGCCGCAACAGCGTGCTCGCCACCGCTTCGCCCAAGCCGCCGACGACCGAGTGGTTCTCGGCAACGACGACGAGGCGCGGCTTGGCGCGCACGGCGTCGACGATCGTTGCTTCGTCGAGCGGCTTGATCGTCGGGCAGTGCAGCACGGCGACGCCGATCTTGTCGGCCGCCAGATCCTTGGCCGCTTCGAGCGCGCGCATCGTCATGAAGCCGCTAGCAATCACCAGCACGTCGGCGCCGTCGCGCAGCAGCTTGGCCTTGCCGAGTTCGAAGCTGTAGTCGTACTCGTCGAGCACCAGCGGCACCTGGCCGCGCAGCAGGCGCATATACACCGGGCCTTTGTGCGCGGCGATCTGCGGCACCGCCTGTTCGATGTCGAGTGCGTCGCAGGGATCGACGATCACGAGGCCGGGCACGCCGCGCATCATCGCGATGTCTTCGATCGCGGCATGGCTCGGGCCGTAGCCGGTGGTCAGGCCCGGCAGCGCGCAGCAGATCTTGACGTTCAAGTGCTCCTCAGCGATCACCTGGTGGATGAAGTCGAAGGCGCGGCGCGTGCCGAACGCGGCGTAGGTGGTGGCGAAAGGGATCAGTCCTTCCTTGGCCATGCCACCGGCCGCGGCCATCAGCAACTGCTCGGCCATGCCCATCTGGAAGAAGCGCTCGGGATACGCCTGCGCGAACAGGTGCAGGTCGGTGTACTTGGCGAGGTCGGCGGTGAGGCCGACGATCTCGGGGCGGCTCGCGGCGTATTCGACCAGCGCCTTGCCGAACGGCGCCGCCTTGACGCGCTGATCGTCGCTTGCGATCGAGGCGATCATCGCCGAGGTGGTCAGGCGCGGCTTCTTCGGTGCAACGGTGGTGTTCATGCGAGCGCTCCTTCGTCCTGCGACTGATCGAGGAGGGCCAGCGCCTGCTGCCACTCGGGCGGATCGACGCGGATGAAGTGGTTCTTCTCGCGCGCTTCGAGGAACGGCACACCCTTGCCCATCAGCGTGTCGAACAGGATCACGCGCGGTTTGGCGTCGCGCAGCGCACGTGCGGCGTCGAAAGCTTTCAGCACCGCGGCAAGGTCGTTGCCGTTGACGCGCTGCACATGCCAGCCGAACGCAGCCCACTTGTCGGCCAGCGGCTCGAAGCCGAGCACCTTGCCCGACGGGCCATCGGCCTGCTGGTTGTTGATGTCCACCAGGCAGACCAGGTTGCCCAAGCCGTGGTGCGACGCGCCCATCGCGGCCTCCCAAGTGGCGCCTTCGTCGAGCTCGCCGTCGGACATCGAGTTATAGACAAACGCCGGGTTCTTCTTGTGCTTCAAGGCCAGCGCGATGCCGACGCCGATCGCCAGGCCCTGGCCGAGCGAGCCGCCGGAGATCTCCATGCCCGGCGTGTAGGTGGCCATGCCCGACATCGGCAAGCGGCTGTCGTCGCTGCCGTAGGTCTCGAGTTCGCTCTCGGGGATGACGCCGGCTTCGATCAGCGCCGCGTAATGCGCGATCGCGTAGTGCCCGTGCGAGAGCAGGAAGCGGTCGCGGCCTTCCCACTCGGGTTCATCGGGCTTGAGCTTCAGCGCATGGCCGTAGACGACGGCCAGCACATCGGCCCAGCCGAGCGCCTGGCCGATGTAGCCCTGGCCCTGCACTTCGCCCATGCGCAGCGCGTAGCGGCGGATGCGGTACGCGCATTGCGCGAGCGTGGCGAGTGTGTCCTTGTTCGTAGCAGTCATGTCATGGCCCTTTCACGATCGGTGATTGGAGTCTGTGCCCCCTCCC
>JANMHY010000739.1:0-3957 GCA_031375525.1 Burkholderiales bacterium | reverse complement strand
CCAGGTGGTTTTCAGCTCGGTGTACTTGTCCAGCGCATGCAGGCTCTTGTCTCGCCCATTGCCGCTTTGCTTGTAGCCGCCGAAGGGCACGGTGATGTCGTCTTCGTCGTACTGGTTGACGTGTACCGTGCCGGCGCGAAGTGCGCGGGCCACGCGGTGGGCGCGGTTGATGTTGTCGCTCCACACACTGGCCTGCAAGCCGTAATTGCTGCTGTTGGCCAGCGCGATGGCTTCGGCTTCGGTCTTGAAGCGGATCACGCTCATCACTGGGCCGAAGATTTCTTCGCGCGCGATAGACATGCTGTTGTCGACGCGGTCGAACACCGTCGGCTCGACATAAAAGCCGCCGCTGGCTTCGCGCGCGCGGGTGCCACCGGTGACGGTGCGCGCACCTTCGCGCTTGCCGGCGTCGATGAAGCCCATCACCGTGCGCAACTGGCCTTCATCGACCAGCGCGCCCATTTCGGTTTTCGCATCGAGCGGATCGGCAGCGCGGTACTTCGGCGCTTCGGCGGCGACGATGTCGACGAAGCGCTCGGCCATGCTCTCGTGCACGAGCACGCGCGAAGGCGCATTGCAGCTCTCGCCCTGGTTGAAGAACATGCTGCCGGCGGCGGTCTTGGCGGCGCGCTCGACATTCGCAAAGTCGTCGAAGACGATCAGCGCGCTCTTGCCACCGAGCTCGTTGTAGACGCGCTTCAGGTTGCTGCGGCCGGCGTACTCGAGCATCTTGCGGCCGACGCGCGTGCTGCCGGTGAAGCCGATCGCATCGACGTCCATGTGCAGTGCCAGCGCCTCGCCCGCTTCGCCGCCGTGGCCCGGCACGACGTTGAAGACACCGGGCGGGATGCCGGCTTCGATGGCGAGTTCGGCCAGTCGCAGCGCGGTGTAGGGCGACTTCTCGCTCGGCTTCAACACGACCGAGTTGCCGGTGGCCAGCGCCGGCCCCAACTTCCACGCCGCCATGATCATCGGGTAGTTCCAGGGCACGACGACACCGACCACGCCCATCGGCTCGCGCGTGATCAGCGCCAGCGCGGTGGCGGGCGTCGGCGCGATCTCGTCATAGACCTTGTCGATGGCCTCGGCGTACCAGGCGATGGTGCGCGCCGCCGACGGTACATCGACCGCCAGCGAATACTGGATGGGCTTGCCCATGTCGAGCGTTTCGAGCAGCGCCAGTTCTTCCTTGGCGGCGAGGATCTTGGCTGCGAAGGCTTGCAGCAGCTTCTTGCGCACCGCCGGCGGCTTGCTGGCCCAGCGGCCGTCGGTGAACGCGGCGCGCGCGCTCTTCACCGCCGCATCGATGTCGGCCTCGCGGCAACGTGCCACGGGGCCGAGCGCGCGGCCGTCGATCGGCGAGCCTTTGATGAAGGTCTCGCCAGTGACGGCATCACAGCGCTTGCCGTCGATCAGCGCACGGCCATCGAACGTCGCTTCGCGCGCTCGCGCAAACCAGTCAATCGCGCCCATGGCATTGGACCTCTAGAAGCTCACCAACACCGAAGCACCAAACATCTGATTCGTCTTCTTGAACGTGCCGTCCTTGACCACTTCGAACACCGGCTGGTCGGCGCGGTCGATGCGGTACTCGGCCTTGAAGGTGGTGCTGCTGTCGAACAGGTACGACAGGCCGAAGGACAGCGCGCTGCGGTTGGCGCCGCGGCTGCACTCGGGCACGAGCGTCAGCAAGTCGGCCGGGTCGCAGCCGAGGTTGCCATCGGGGCCGATGCCGTTGCGCGCGTCGCTGGCGGTGAAGCCGAGCAGGCCGCCGCCGTTCTTGCGGTTGCGCACATGGTCGAAGCGGGCGATGCCTTCGAATCGTGGCGTGAACTTGTAGGCGCCCAGCACCGACAAGCCGCTCCACGTTGCCTTGCGCAGCGCGCCGGTGGTGGCGTCGGGCGTGATCGCAGCGTCTTTTTGCTGACCGAAGCTGACCTGGCCTTGCACGGTGACATCACCGCGGATGAAGTAGGCATCGAACTCGAACAGGTCGAGGCGCGAGTCCTTGCCGTCCGGGTCGGCGAAGTTGGCGGCCTTGCCGTGCACCCCGGCAAAGCCGAAGCCCTGGTACTCGCCGCGCGAGTAGTCGACGCGGTAGGCCAGCGCCGGCGTGGTGTTGCCCGGCGTCTTGCGGCTGGCGTTCATGTTGTTGAGCATGCTCTTGACGATCCACTTGCCTTCGGTGATCTCGAAGCCGACGCCGGTGTAGGCGGTGGGCAGCGTGAAGTCGAACAGCAGGTTGTGCGTGATCAGCTTGTTCTGCGTGGCCGGCAGGTACTCGTAGCCCGACCAGTCGGGCACCTGGCCGACGAGCAGGCGGCGTTGCAGCGAGCCGAGCGGGATCGAGACGCTGGCCTCGTGCACAGGCGACTGGCCGTCGAAGACCGCGCCGACACCGCGGTTCGGCGCCAGCGTCAAACGCCAGCGCACGCCGGAATCGGTTTCCTTCTGGAAGTCGATCACCGCGGCGCCGAAGTAGGAGTTGTCGTAGTTGTAGCCGTCGTCGCCGACGGCGTTCAAGAACTGGAAGCCCGCGCGGTCCTGGTTCTTGTTGTAGATGAAGGTCGGGTCCATGTAGCCGGCGATCTTCAGGCCTTTGAAGCCGAGCGCATCGCGCGAGTCTTCGAGCGCTTCGGTCTTGACGGTGACGCGGCTCAACTCACGCGTCTGCTCGGGCGTCATGCCCCATTGCGGTGTCGAAGCAGCAGCCGCCGGCGCGACCGCGGCCACCGGCGCCGCCGCGGCCTTGGCCTTGTCGGCCTCCGCCGCTTGCAGCTTCTTCTCCAGATCACCGAGGCGCTCACGCAGGGCCTTCATCTCTTCCTGCATTGCCGCGTTGGTCTGCGCCTGGGTCGGCGGCTTGGGCTTGGCTTTGGTTTGTGCGGCAACCGGAAAGGCGCAGGCCAGCGCAGCGGCCAGACAGGTGAGGCGGACGGTTGTTTTCATCGGGTCTTTCCTCGTGGTTGAAAGCGGGGAGTCATTTGCGGAAGGCCGCGGCCATTTCCTGCTGGCGGCGGCGCTCGGTGCGGGCAATGAGATAACTGGCGGCGATGACGCCGAGCGCGACAAAGACAACGATGATCGTTGCCACTGCATTGACGCTCGGGTTCAGGCCGAGCTTGGCGCGCGAGAAGATCACCAGCGGCATCGTCGTCGCGCCGGGGCCGGTGAGAAAGGCCGAGAGCACGACGTCGTCGAGCGAGATCGTGAACGTCAGCAGCCAGGCCGAGGCCAGCGACTGCGCGATCATCGGCAGTGTGACCAGCCAGAACACCTGGTGCGGCCGCGCACCGAGATCCATCGCCGCTTCTTCGAGCTGCGGATTCACATCTTGCAGCCGCGCTTGAATCACCACAGTGGCATAGGCCATGCCAAGCAGCAGGTGGCCGATCCAGATGGTCAGCGCGCCTTTCTCGGGGAAGCCGATCGCGTTCTGCACGCTGACCAGCATCAGCAGCAGCGACAGGCCAACCACCACTTCTGGCATCACCAGCGGTGCGTTGACCATGCCCGAGAACAGCGTGCGGCCGGTGAAGCGGCGGTACTTCACCAGGGCAAAGGCAGCGAGCGTGCCGAGGATCACCGAGCCGCAGGCGGTGAAGAAGGCGATCTTCAAACTGACCCAGAAGCCATGCAGGATTTCGGTGTCGTCGGCCAGCGCTGCATACCACTTCAGCGTGAAGCCGCGCCAGACGTTCGGCAGTGCCGAGTCGTTGAACGAGAAGATGACGAGCGCAACGATCGGCAGGTAGAGGAAGGCATAGCCACCGAGCAGCCAGGCTTTGCCGAACAGTCCCGGCTTCATTTTCTTTCTTGCGCCTCAGCCTGGTACTTGCTGAAGATCGCCAGCGGCACGAGGATCAACAGGATCATCGAAACGGCAAGCGACGAAGCCAGCGGCCAGTCGTTGTTGGAGAAGAACTCGCTCCAGACGACGCTGCCGGTCATCAGCGT
>JANMHY010000717.1:0-3139 GCA_031375525.1 Burkholderiales bacterium | reverse complement strand
CAACCGCGCTTCCTGCGCCACCGCGAAGTTGACGCGCATCAGCGTCGAGCGTCGCGGCGCGACGTGAAACAGGCTGCCCGGCGTCAGCAGCCAGCCGTCGCCGTGCAGCAGCGCCGCCAGGCGCTCGGTGTCGACGCCGGTATCGACCCAGCCGAACAGGCCCTGCGGCGGCGTCGCGAATGCAAAACCGGCCTCCTGCGCCACGCGCACGGTGCGCGTGCGTGCTGCCGCCAGACGTTGCGTGATGCGCTCGGCGTGGCGGCGCAGCGCGCCTTGTTCGAGCGCGATCGCTAGCGCTCGTTCGGCAAGGCCCGGCGCGCCGAGCGTGGTCAGCAACTTTCGATCGATCGCGCGTTCGACCAGCGCCGACGCCGCGGCCATGAAGCCGACGCGCCAGGCCGGCGTGAGGATTTTCGAGAAGCCGCAGACATAGACCGTGCGCTGCAACTGGTCGAGCGCGCACAGCCGCGGCGCTTCCTTGCTCGCCAGCCAGGCGTAGCTGTCGTCCTCGATGATCGTCAGCTCGTGCGCCTCGGCGATCTTCAGCACCTCGTGCGCGGCGGCCAGCGTGATCGAGCTGCCGGTTGGGTTGTGCAGCACGGAGACGGTGATAAAGGCGCGCGGCTTGTCGGGCCCGCGGTGGTGGTCGAGCAGGCGGCGCATCGCCGCGCGATCGGGCCCGTCGTGCACGCGCGGCACCGGGATGCAGCGCACGCCCATCAGCGCCAGGCGCGCGAACTCTACCGGCCAGCCGGGTTCATCGACGAGCACGCTGTCGCCCGGCGCCAGCAGCAACTGCGCGACGAGGTCGAGCGCCGCGGTGGCGCCGGCCGTGGTGACGACCTGCCCGGCGTGGCTGGCGATGCCGAGGTCGGCCAGGCGGTGCGTCAGCGCATGGCGCAGCCGCGCGTCGCCGGCCGGATCGCCGTAACGCAGGCTGCCCGCCTCGGCGGCATCGTCGGCGATGGCGCGGCGCAGCGCGCTGTGCAGCAACGGCAGGTCGAGCCAGTCGGGCGGAATCGTGCCGATGCCGGGCGACGCGGCCTTGTCGCCGCGGTGCTCGAACATGCTGCGCACCATCGCCGCGGCACCCTGCGGCAGCGCGCGGCGTTGCAAGGGCGCGGCTTGCGCCGCCGCGCCGCGGGCGCCGGACTCGCGCACGAAGTAGCCGCGCTGCGCCCGCGCCTCGACCAGGCCTTGGGCCTGCAGCTGGTCGTACGCGGCGACGACGGTGGACGGCGACAGGCCATGCCGGCGCGCCGCCTCGCGTACGGACGTGAGGCGCGCACCGGCGGCCAGCGTGCGCGCCTGGATCTGCGCCGCCAGCCACTGCGCCAGTTGCTCGGGCAGCGACGCCAGCGCGCCGCGCTCGAACGCGGGAAGGGTCCGCTGTGTGGGCATGGTCGGCAGTACAGAGCGCGTCAGTTTGACGGCAAGTGTACTGACGATGTACTGCTGCGCGCGCCTAGACTGCTGCCATGGATGTTGATCGCACCAGCAGCAGCAACGCCTCGCGCGGCTTCACGGACCTGACGCAGGGCTACGCGTTGGGCTTGCTCGGCGTCGCCATCTTCGCGCTGACGCTGCCGATGACGCGCCTGGCCGTCGGCGATGCCAGCGCGCCGCAACTGCCGCCGGCGTTCGTCACCGCCGGCCGTGCGGCGCTGGCCGGCTTGCTGTCGATCGTCTATCTGCGCTGGGTCGGCGCGGCGTCGCCGGCGCGTGCGCATTGGGCGGCGCTCGCGGTCTGCGCCGTCGGCACCGTCGTCGGCTTCCCGCTGTTTCTGGCGCTGGCGTTGCGCCAGGTCGATGCGATGCACGCCGCCGTCGTCACCGGCGTGCTGCCGCTGGGCACGGCGGTTGCCGCGGCGCTCGTGTTGCGGCAACGCGCATCGATGGGCTTCTGGATCTGCGCCGTGATCGGCTGCGCGATCGTCGTCGGCTTTGCTGCGCTGCAAGGCCAGGGTCGCTTGAGCAGGGCCGACGGCTTGCTGCTGCTGTCGGTGGCCAGCGCCTCGATCGGCTACGTCGCCGGCGCGCGCGTTTCCTCCAAGCTGCCGGCCGAACAGGTCATCTGCTGGGTGCTCGTGCTGTCGCTGCCATTCACGCTGCCGGCCATGCTCGCTACCTGGCCCGCGAATGCAGCGAGCGTGCGCGCCGCGTCATGGGGCGGCTTCGCCTACGTGACGCTGTTTTCGATGTGGCTCGGCTTCTTCGCCTGGTACCGCGGCCTCGTGCTCGGCGGCGTGATGCGTGTCAGCCAGGTGCAGTTGCTGCAACCCTTCCTCGCGCTGCTGGCCGCCGTGCCGCTGCTTGGCGAGAAACTCGAAGCAACCACAGTCTTCTTCGCACTGGCGGTGGTCGCCGTCGTCTTTGTCGGCAAGCGCATGCCGGTACGCGCACTTCGAGGAGAACGAACATGAACGCTCAAACACCCTTCACGCTGGCGCGCCGCGCCGAGCGCATGAATCCGTCGATCATCCGCGAGATCCTGAAGGTCACCGAGAAGCCCGGCATCGTCTCGCTGGCCGGTGGCCTGCCCTCGGCCGACACGTTCCCCATCGAAGCGATGCGCGAGGCTTGCACGACGGTGCTGCGCGACGCGCCGCGCGAGGCCTTGCAGTACGCGGCCAGCGAAGGCTTTGCACCGCTGCGCGAGTGGGTCGCCGCGCATCTGAACGAGCACCAGCGCATGAACGTGACGGCCGATCAGGTGCTGATCACCACCGGCTCGCAGCAAGGCCTCGACCTCGCGGCCAAGGTGCTGATCGACAGCGAAGCGCGCGTGCTCGTCGAAACGCCGACCTACCTCGGCGCGCTGCAAGCCTTCACGCCGTACGAGCCGAACATCGTCGCCGTGGACTCGGATCACGAGGGCCCGTTGCCGCAGGCCCTCGCCGCAGCAGCAACCGGCGCGCGCTTTGCGTACCTGCTGCCGAACTTCCAGAACCCGACCGGGCATGTGTACAGCGAGGCGCGGCGCGCGGCGATCGTCGCCGCCGCGCAAAAGCAAGGCCTGCCGCTGCTCGAAGACAACCCGTACGGCGACCTGTGGTTCGACGCACCGCCGCCGCCGTCACTGGCCTCGCGCTGGCCCGAGGGCGTGCTCTACCTCGGCTCGTTTTCCAAAGTGCTGGCG
>JANMHY010000716.1:0-5266 GCA_031375525.1 Burkholderiales bacterium | reverse complement strand
GGATTGAAGACGAACCTGTAGTACTCGGGAAACGCGGCGCCGAGCACACCGGGGCCGAGCACGATGCCGGTGATGATCTGAACCACCACCAGCGGCGCCCAGTAGTCGGTGCGGCCCAGACGCCAGACGAGGTAAGGCACCGCGAAGATGATGATCATCGCGATCAGGAAGATCTCGGTGGTGTTCATGCGCAGCTGAAAAAATCGCGGCGCGCAGTGTCGCACGCGTGCTCATCGCACCACCGATGCCGGCTTTGCCAGCGCTTGCGCCTTGATCGAACGCATCAGCGCCTGCAGCGTGCCGAAGGCATTGCCGCCTTCACCACCACTCAACTGAATTTGCGGCACCAGCGGCACCTTCGCAGTCTCGAAGGCTTCGGCCAGGCGCAGCATCACGGTCTGCATCAGTTGCTTGTCGGCGCCCGGGCCTTCCCATGACGGGCGCGGCGTCGCGTTGCCGAAGCGCCGCGCCGCGCGAACGCCTTGCGCGACAATCCGAATCGCCGGTCCCGGAGGCTTGGGGGAGTGGTTTAACCCAGCAGTCTTGAAAACTGCCGACCCGCAAGGGTCCGTGAGTTCGAATCTCACAGCCTCCGCCAGGGCTCTAGCAACTACGGGTCTGAGTGGCCCGCTTTGCATCCTGACCCACCAAAGGACCCACCGAACCGAGACGCTTCGCAACCGCACGAAGAGTTCTTCAAGCTCGCCATCGGTGACGCGGTAGCGCTGAGCATCTAGACCAAGAACGGTGCAATGCTGGTGGCCGTGCAAAGCGGGATGCATTCGCGCACGCAGTCGGCGAGAAGAAGGTGAGTGCACGCGCGCTGCCCCTTCGACACCCCGAGCGCTAAAACAATTTCCGAGCACAACTATCTGTGTCGCCGTTGGCGAGATCACTTACTTGTAAGACTGCGGGTTTCTCCCGATCATCTAGTTATATTTCAAAACTATATTGAGAGCACATCACGATCTTCATCCATGACCACCCCCTTCGCTCCCGCCACCGGATTGCTGGCCTCGCTCGACCTGCTGCAGGTCAGCATCGGCGGCCCGGTGCTGCATGTGCGCCTCCATCGGCCGGCCAAGCGCAACGCGCTGTCCGACCCGCTCATCCAGCAGTTGCACACCGTCTTCATCAACCTGCCGGAAGGTGTGCGCGCCGCGGTCATCAGCGGCGACGGCAGCCACTTCTGCGCTGGCCTGGACCTGTCGGAGCTGGTGGCGCGCGACATCCACAGCGGCGTGCTGCATTCGCGGATGTGGCACGCCGCGTTCGATGCGATCCAGTTCGGCAGCGTGCCTGTCGTCGCGGCGCTGCATGGTGCGGTCGTCGGCGGCGGGTTGGAACTCGCGGCCGCCTGCCACATCCGCGTGGCCGATGACAGCGCGTACTACGGCCTGCCCGAAGGCCAGCGCGGCATCTTCGTCGGCGGCGGCGGCGCAGCGCGCATCCCGCGCCTGATCGGCGTGGCCCGCATGACGGATCTGATGATGACCGGTCGCGTGTTCGACGCGCAGGAGGGCCAGCAGATCGGCCTGTCGCAGTACGTCGTGCCCGAAGGCGAAGCGCTGGCCAAGGCGCTGGCCTTGGCCGAACGCATCGCCAGCAACGCGCCGATGTCGAACTTTGCGGTGATGCACGCGCTGCCGCGCATCGCCGACCAGTCGCAGAGCGAAGGCCTGTTCACCGAGTCGCTGATGGCGGCGGTGGCCGAGAGCACGCCCGAGGCGCAGGACCGGCTGCGCGCGTTTCTCGAAGGGCGCGCGGGTAAGGTGGTGAAGGCATCGTGAACGTGAGTCGTTATCGCGATGCGCAGGTCGGCGGCTGCGTCGAGGCGGTTGTCGAGACACGCGCTGACGGCAGCACGCTCGTGCGCTCGACCGAAGCGCTGCTGTCCTTTCCACTGCGCTTCACCGATCGCCTCGAGCAATGGGCGCAGCAGGTGCCCGAACGAACCTTCGTTGCGAAGCGAGAACGCGGTGGCGAGTGGCGGCGCATCAGCTATGCGCAGATGCTCGCGCGCGCGCAGGCCGTTGGCCAATCGTTGCTCGACCTCGGGCTGTCGGCTGAGCGACCGCTGGCGATTCTCTCCGGCAACGACATCGAACACCTGACGCTCGCGCTCGGTGCGCTGTGGGCGGGGGTGCCCTACGTGCCGGTGTCGACGGCCTACTCGCTGGTGTCGCAAGACTTCGGCAAGCTGCGCTACATCCTCGGCAAGGTGACGCCGGGCCTCGTCTTCTCCAGCGACGCGTCGTATGCCAAAGCCATCGACGCCGTGGTGCCGGGCGACGTCACCCGCATCGTCGGTGAGCCTGAGTTCGATCGATTGCTCGCGGCAACACCCGGCCCGGCACTCGCCGCCGCACACGCGCAGGTCGGCCCCGACACGATCGCCAAGCTGCTCTTCACCTCGGGCTCGACGAAAGATCCGAAGGGCGTGATGACGACGCACCGCATGATGTGCGCCAACCAGCAGATGATCCGCCAGTGTCTCGGCTTCTTGGCCGACGAGCCGCCCGTGCTGATCGACTGGCTGCCGTGGAACCATGTCTTCGGCGGCAGCCACAACGTCGGCATCGCGCTCTACAACGGCGGCACGCTCTACATCGACGACGGCAAACCGACGCTGTCGGGCATGCGCGAGACGCTGCGCAACCTGCGCGAGATCTCGCCGACGATCTACTTCAACGTGCCCAAGGGCCTCGAAGAAATTGCCACCGCGATGGACAGCGACACGCTGCTGCGCGACACGCTGTTCAAGCGCTGCAAGGCCATCATGTTTGCCGGCGCGGCGATGAGCCAGCCGGTGTGGGACAAGCTGCATGCGCATGCCGAGGCCGCGGTCGGCGAGCGCGTGCGCGTGATCACCGGCCTGGGCATGACCGAGACCGCGCCGTCGTGCACCTTTGCCGTCGGCACCGCGGTCGCTTCGGGCCACATCGGCCTGCCGGTGCCCGGCGTCGAGGCCAAGCTGGTGCCGGTGGACGGCAAGCTCGAGATCCGATTTCGCGGCCCCAACGTCATGCCGGGCTACTGGCGTGCGCCCGAGCAGAGCGCCGCGGCGTTCGACGACGAAGGCTTCTACCGCACCGGCGACGCCGTGAAGTGGATCGATGCCGCGCACCCGCAGCGCGGCCTGCTCTTCGACGGCCGCACCGCGGAAGACTTCAAGCTCTCGACCGGCACCTTCGTCAGCGTCGGACCGCTGCGCGCCAAGATCGTGGCGGCCGGCGACCCCTGCGTGCAGGACGCGGTGATCACCGGCCTGAACCGCGACGAGGTCGGCGCGCTGCTGTTCCCGCGCGCCGATGAATGCCGCCGCCTGGCCGCTCTGCCCGCCGCCACGCCACTGCCTGACGTGCTGCACCACGCCAATGTGCGCACGTTTTTCCAGACGCTGGCCGACCGCTTGTGGCGCGAAGCCACCGGCAGCGCGAATCGCGTCGCGCGGCTGCACGTGCTGGCCGAGCCGCCTTCGATCGACAAGGGCGAGGTGACAGACAAGGGATCGATCAACCAGCGCGCCGTGCTCGCGCATCGTGATTCGCTGGTGACGGCGCTGTACGAAGGCGCTGCGTCCGATCCGTTCGCCATCCTGCCCAACAAGACACCGCACTGACCCGCCCACAGACAACGAAAGACACACCATGTTCAACCGCCGCACCTTCATCGCCACCACCGCCGCTGCAACCGCGTGGCCCGGCCTCGCCTTCGCACAGTCGCTCGAAAGCGCGCGCGTGATCTGCGGCTTTCCTGCCGGCGGCACCACCGACGCCGTCTCGCGCCGCGTTGCCGACAAGCTGCGCGGCAGCTACGCCAAGACGACGCTGGTCGAGAACAAGCCCGGTGCCGGCGGCCGTCTGGGCGTGGAGGAGTTGAAGCGCAGCGCGCCGGACGGCAGCACGATGCTGCTGACGCCGGCGTCGATGATCACGCTCTACCCGCACATCTATCGCTCGCTCAGCTACGGCATCGACGACGTGACGCCGGTTTGCACGGCCGGCATGGTGTCGTTCGGTCTGGGTGTCGGACCGGCGGTGCCGGCCACGGTGAAAAACGTCGCCGACTTCCTCGCTTGGGCCAAGGCCAATCCGGCGCTGGCCAGCTACGGCACGCCGGGCGCCGGCTCGCCGCCGCACTTCGTTGCTGCGCTGCTGGGCAAGGTCAGCGGCACCGACTTGAACCACGTGCCCTACCGCGGCTCGGCACCCGGCATCCAGGATCTGCTCGGCGGCCAGGTGCCCGCATTCAGCTCGCCGATCGGCGACTACCTGCCGCACTTGAAGAGCGGCAAGCTGCGCCTGCTCGCCACCTCGGGCGCTGCGCGCTCGCGCTTCACGCCCGACGTGGCGACCTACGCCGAACAAGGCCTGCGCGACCTGACGATGAGCGAGTGGTACGGCTTCTTCCTGCCGGCCAAGGCCTCGCCCGAGGTCTTGGCGCGGCTCGCACAGGCGATCGGCGCCGCGGTCAACGCGCCCGACACGGCCGAGGCCTTCGCACAGTTCGGCATCGAGGCCGGAGCCAACACGCCGGCCGAAATGGCGAAGGCCGTGCGCGAGGAGAACGCTGCTTGGGCGCCGATCGTCAAGCGCGTCGGCTTCACGCCGGAAGCCTGAGCGCTCGTCGATGTGGAGCTACACCGCGCCTGTTGCCGACATGGTTCACCTGATGACGCGGGTGCTGGAGGCGCCGGCGTCGTGGTCCACGATGCCGGTGTTCGACGGGCTCGATGCCGACACCGCACGCGAGGTGTTGGAGCAGGCCGGCAAGTTCGCCGGCGACGTGCTCGCGCCGACCAATGGCCCGGGCGACTTGGCCGGCTGCACATGGACAAGCGAGGGCGTGCGCACGCCGGAAGGGTTTGCCGCGGCATATCGCACCTTCGTCGATGGCGGCTGGCCGGCACTCGCCTGCGCGCCCGAGGCCGGCGGCCAGGGCCTGCCGCAGTTGCTGAACATGGCGCTGTACGAAATGCTGACCTCGGCCAACCACGCCTGGATGATGTACCCCGGCCTGCTGCACGGCGCCTACGAGGTGGTGCTGCACCATGCCGTGCCCGAACTGCGCGAGCGCTACCTGGCCAAGCTGGTCAGCGGTCATTGGCTGGGCACCATGTGCCTGACCGAGCCGCAGGCCGGCAGCGACCTGGGCCTCGTGCGCACGAAGGCCGAGACGATGGGCGGCGCCGCAGCGGTCAACGGCACGGCGGTGCTGATCTCCGGCCACAAGATCTTTATCTCCGGCGGCGATCACGACCTCA
>JANMHY010000715.1:0-3944 GCA_031375525.1 Burkholderiales bacterium | reverse complement strand
CCGATACTCCGAAAAGATACCGAGTTCCACATGCCGCTCGGCCAGCGACAACCCCGCATCGGCCAGCGTGCGCAGCACCGCTTGCGGCGGTGCGCAGGCTTCGATCGTGTCCCAGTAGTAGCGCCACAGCTCGGCGGTTTGTGGGCGGCGTGCGACGAGCTTGGCAATCGTCGGCACGACGCTGCGCATGTAGGCGCGCAGCACGCCTTTTGCCAGAGTTCCTGCCGGACGCGTGATCTCCAGGATCAGCACGCGGCCTCCAGGCCGGAGCACGCGCGCGAATTCGGCGAACGCAGCCGAGAGGTCTGCGATGTGGCGCAGCGCGTAGCCCATGGTGATGAGGTCGGCGCTGGCGCTGGGCAGCGGCATCGCTTCGGCGCGGCCGTCGAGGCAGCGCACTTCAGCGGGTAAGCCGGCCTGCGCGATCATGCCGGGGCTCGGATCGACGCCGATCAAGCGCGATGGCTCGCCGGTGACGCGCAAGATTTCCTTGGCCACCAAGCCAGTGCCCATGCCGACATCGACCACGTCCAGCCCTGGCCGCAGCCCCGCGCGCAGCAATGCCTGCCGCCGGTACCACCGCCCGGAGCCGAAGCCGATGAGGCGCTCGATGCGGTCGTAGTCTTCGGCGGTGTCGTCGAAGGTGCGGCGCACATAGGCTTCGCGCGCCGCGGCGTCGCGGTAGTAGTCGCTGAGCACGCCATGCGGTGCGTGCACGGACTCGGCCGGTTTGGCGGCGGCGCCGGGTATGTTGTGGGTCATCGGTTGGTACTGCGAAGCTGCTGCTGACGATCATCCTAGCGCGACCGATCGGCCTGTTAACCCCGCTGCGGCCCGCCGTGCGTATCAGCACGGTCACCTCAACGGAGAAGCCATGTTCCACCCTGCCCCCTCGCGCATCGCTTTGGCCGCCGCCGCGCTCGCGCTGTTGATGTCCAGCGCGGCGGCGCAAAAAGCGCCCGCCATTGCCGAGCGGCGCAGCACGCTCGACGATCAGCAGTCGGTCGCCGTGACGATCTACAACGAAGACCTGGCGCTGGTGAAAGAGGTGCGCAACGTCGCGCTCGACGCCGGCGCCAACCGCATCGCACTGCGCGACGTCAGCGCCAAGATGCGGCCCGAGACGGCGTTGTTGCGCAGCCTTTCGCACCCGGGCAGCCTGGAGTTGCTGGAACAGAACTTCGATTTCGATCTGCTGACGCCGGCCAAGCTGCTCGAAAAGTACGTCGGCCAATCGGTGCGTGTGGCGCGAACGCATCCGACGACCGGCGTCGAGACGCTCGAACCCGCGCAGGTGCTCGCCGCAAGCAGCGGCGTCGTGCTGAAGATCGGAGACCGCATCGAGACCGGCGCGCCGGGCCGCATCGTCTTCGACGCGGTGCCGGCGAACCTGCGCGACCGGCCGACGCTCGTGTCCGAGCTGCAAAGCAAACGCGCGGGTGCGCAGCAGTTGGAACTCTCGTACTTGAGCGGCGGCTTGTCGTGGCAGGCCGACTACGTGGCCGAGCTCAGCGCCGACGACAGCACGCTCGATCTCAACGGCTGGGTGACGCTGAACAACCGCAGCGGCACGGCCTACTCGAATGCCAAGCTGCAGCTGGTGGCCGGCGATGTGAACCGCGTGCGCGAGCAGATGCAACGCGCGCGCCTGTCGGGCGCGATGACCGATGCGGCAGCGCCTGCGGCCAAGGCCGTCGCACAGGAGTCACTGTTCGAGTACCACCTGTACACACTCGGCCGGCCGACGACGCTGGCCGACAACCAGACCAAGCAGGTCGCGCTGCTGTCCGCCACCGGCGTGCCGACGAAGAAAGAGTTGCTGCTGCAAGGCAGCGCGCACTACTACAGCGATTCGGTCGGCAACATCGGCACGAAGATCAAGGTGGGCGTGTTCATGGAGTTCGCCAACCGCGACAGCGCGCACCTCGGCATGCCGCTGCCCAAAGGCGTGGTCCGCGTCTACAAGCGCGACAGCGCAGGCAACGCGCAGTTCGTTGGCGAAGACCGCATCGAGCACACGCCGAAGAACGAAACCGTACGCCTGAACCTCGGCAATGCCTTCGACGTCACGGCCGACAAGAAGCAGACCGATTTCCGCCGCCGCGAGCCCGGCTTGCGTGCCTACGAAAGCGCCTATGAGATCGTGCTGCGCAATGCCAAGACTGAAGCCGTGAGCGTGACGGTGCGCGAGCCGGTGCCGGGGGACTGGACGATGCTCGACGAATCACAGAAGCACGAGAAGGTGGCGGCGGGCACGGCGCAGTGGCGCGTCAGCGTGCCGGCCGGTGGCAGCGCGACGCTGCGCTATCGGGTGTTGACGCGCTGGTGAGGCGACAGCTTCTTAACGGTACGTCGCCAGATGAATGCTCGTCTCGGTGCCGCGGATGCCTTTCAACAATCGAATCCGCTCCAGCACCTGCGACAGCTCGGCCATCGTTGTTGCACGCAGCTCGGCCAGCAAATCCCAGCGGCCGTTGGTGTCGTGCAGCGCGCCGATGCCGGGCTCGCCGAGCAGGTTGGCGATGACCTCGCGCGTCTGGTTGCCTTCGACCTCGATGCCCATCCAGGCGCGGATCTGGTTGGGCTGCGCGTCGGGCCGCAACTGCACCGTGTAGCCGATGACGACGCCCGACTTTTCGAGCTTGGCCAGGCGGTTGTTGACGGTGCCGCGCGAGACGCCGAGCTGGCCGGCGAGCACGGCGATGGGCAGGCGCGCGTCCTGGCGCAGCAGCGCGATCAGGCGCTGGTCGGTGCCGTCAAGGCTGTTGTCTTTGGCCATAGCGGCATTCTAGGTTGACGTTTTGCGCATTGGATTGACGGATCGGAGACAGTTTTGACGCTTTCGCTTGTCACGGCCCTTCGACAAACTCTCGGTCATGACGCGCCAACACACCCCCCACGACATCAGCACCCTCTACCTCGGCGCGCCCGATGTCGCGCGCATCGTCGCCCGCAAGGGGCTGTCGGCCTGCATTGCAGGCGTGGCCGATCGCATCCATGCCGACTTTCTGCGCTGGAGCGAATTCGACAAGACGCCGCGCGTGGCCAACCACTCAGCGGAGGGCGTGATCGAGCTGATGCCGGTCTCGGATGCGAGCTGGTACTCGTTCAAGTATGTCAACGGCCACCCGAAGAACACACAACTCGGCGTCTCGACCGTGATGGCCTTCGGCGTGTTGGCCGACGTGGCCACTGGCGCGCCGCGCCTGCTTGCTGAACTGACGCTGCCGACCGCCATCCGCACCGCCGCAATGTCGGCCTTGGCCGCGCGCACGTTGGCGCGCAAGAACAGCCGCGTCATGGCGCTGATCGGCAACGGCGCGCAATCGGAGTTCCAGGCGATCGCCTTCCGCGACATCGTCGGCATCCGTACCTTGCGCGTCTATGACGTGGATGCACGAGCCACCGCCAAGCTGGTGCGCAACCTGCAAGGCCAAGGGCTGGACGTCATCGTCTGCGCAAGCACGGCCGAAGCGGTGCGCAGCGCCGACATCGTGACTACGATCACGGCCGACAAGCAGCTAGCCACCATCATCACGCCCGAGATGATCGAGCCCGGCATGCACTTCAACGGCGTCGGCGGCGATTGCCCCGGCAAGACCGAGCTGCATGCCGACGTATTGCGAGCCGCGAGCGTCTTCGTCGAGTACGAGCCGCAGACACGCATTGAAGGCGACTTGCAGCAGATGCCGGCCGACTTTGCCGTCACCGAACTCTGGCGTGTGTTGTCGGGCCAGGCTTCGGGCCGCACGAGCGACGCGCAGGTCACGGTGTTCGACTCGGTCGGCTTTGCGATCGAGGACTACTCGGCGCTGCACTTCCTCAACGACACGGCGCGCGAACTCGGCATCGGCGACGTGATCCCGCGCGTGCCGCAGATGAACGATCCGAAAGACCTGTTCGCCACGATCGCAGGTCACCGCGCGCCGGCGCGCTCCAGCATC
>JANMHY010000684.1:0-2002 GCA_031375525.1 Burkholderiales bacterium | reverse complement strand
GTGGCGCGTGGCCGGTACCATCGCCTTCGCGGCCGACGAACTGCACCGGCAGCGCCAACGCACCGTCGCGCGCTTCGTCCGCCGTGGGCAGGCTCTCCAGCACTTGCAGCAGCGATGGGCCGCCGTACCACGGCGCCCAGTCATCGAGCGGCCCCTGCGTGTCCGCGGGCGCCTGCGTCACGTTGTCGCCGCGCAGCGCCGACACCGGCACGATGGCCGCCGCGTCGATGCCAGCGTCGGCCGCGAAGGCCTCGAGCGATTCACGCATCGCGCTGAAAGCCGCGCCAGGCTCGCCGATCGCATCGAGCTTGTTGACGGCGAAGACGATGCTCGGCACGCGCAGCAGTTTGGCCAGCAGCGCGTGGCGACGCGTCTGCGGCAGCAGCGTGACGGGCTTCGTTTGCCAGTCGAGCTTGGTCACATCGACCAGCACCACGGCGGCATCGCTGCCCGCCGCGGCCGTGACCATGTTGCGCGTGTACTGCTCGTGACCGGGAGCGTCGGCAATGATGAACTTGCGCGTGCGCGTGGCGAAGTAGCGGAAGGCGACGTCGATCGTGATGCCCTGTTCGCGCTCGGCTTCGAGTCCGTCGGTGAGCTGCGACAAGTCGATGGGCTTGCCGGCGGCGCGCTTCTCCAGCGCGTCGATCTGGTCGGCGAGGATGGCCTGGCTGTCGTACAGCAGGCGGCCGATCAGCGTGCTCTTGCCGTCATCGACGCTGCCGGCGGTGAGGAATCTCAGGGCTCTTCTCCCTCCCCCTGCAAGGGGGAGGGCTGGGGTGGGGGTCGGGTGTCGGTCGGCTGCCGTGTGACCCCCATCCCTGCCTTCCCCCTTCCAGGGGGAAGGAGCAACTTCAGATGCTTTCATCAAAAATACCCTTCTTTCTTGCGCCGCTCCATCGACGACTCGCTCGTGCGATCGTCCATGCGCGTCGCGCCGCGCTCGCTGACGGTCACGGTCAACGTTTCAGCGACGACCTCGGCAGCGTTGGCCGCGTCGCTCTCCACCGGGCAGGTGCAGGTCATGTCGCCGACGGTGCGAAAGCGCACGGTGGCTTGTTCGACGACCTCGCCTGGCTGCGGCGGCGTCACGTCGGTCAACGGCACGAGCAATCCCTTGCGGCGCATCACGCTGCGCTGGTGCGCGTAGTACATCGGCGGCAGCGGAATGTTTTCGCGCGCGATGTAGAGCCACACATCGAGCTCGGTCCAGTTGCTGATCGGAAAGGCGCGGAAATGCTCGCCGGGGCGATGCCGCGTGTTGAACAGCGTCCACAGCTCGGGCCGCTGCTCCTTCGGCTGCCATTGGCCGAAGCTGTCGCGGTGGCTGAAGATGCGCTCTTTGGCGCGCGCTTTTTCTTCGTCGCGGCGCGCACCGCCGACCAGCGCGTCGAAGCGGTGTTCTTCGATCGCTTCGAGAAGCGTCACCGTCTGGTGGCCGTTGCGCGATTCGAGCGGGTGCGCCAAGCGCACGGTGCCGCGCGCGATCGAATCTTCGAGGTGGCCGATGACGAGGCGCTCGCCCATCTCGGCCACGCGTTGGTCGCGGAACGAGATGACTTCCGGAAAGTTGTGGCCGGTATCGACATGCAGCAGCGGAAACGGCAGCCGGCCTTCGTAAACGCCCTTGGCATTGCGCTGCTTGAAGGCCTTCTCGGCCAGGCGCAGCACGACGCAGGAATCCTTGCCGCCCGAGAACAGCAGCGCGGGCCGCTCGAAGGTGGCGGCGACTTCGCGCAGGATGAAGATCGCTTCTTCTTCGAGATGGTCGAGATGGGTGTTGTCCAGCGAGGGCAGTAACTGATCGACCGAGACGCGTGCGTTCATGCGGTTGCTCCTTGTTTGACGTGAAGCCCGCACTCCTTCGCGGCCTCATCCTCCCACCACCAGCGTCCGGCGCGGAAGTCCTCACCGAGCGCGATCGCACGCGTGCACGGCGCACAGCCGATGCTCGGGAAGAACTGGTCGTGCAGCGCGTTGTAGGGCACGTCGTGGGTTTCGA
>JANMHY010000677.1:0-2150 GCA_031375525.1 Burkholderiales bacterium | reverse complement strand
AATCAGGTGCTGCGCGTCGTGCCGCTCGAAAACGAAGACGTCAACGAGTGCTGGATCGCCGACCGCGACCGCTTCTCGTACGAGGCGCTGAACAGCGACCGCCGGCTGACGCAGCCGATGATCAAGCAGGGCGGTGCGTGGCAAACCGTCGATTGGACGACGGCGCTGAACTACATCGCCGATGGATTCAAGCGCGTCATCGGCGAGTTCGGTGCGCAAAGCGTCGGTGCGCTCGGCGCGCAGCACGCCACGGTCGAAGAGCTGCACCTGTTGGCCAAGCTCGTGCGCGGCCTGGGCAGCGAGAACATCGACGTGCGCACGCGGCATGCGGATTTTGCCAACGCAGCCGCGCCCGGCCGCGCGCGCTGGCTTGGCACCAGCATCGCGTCGCTGTCGAAGATCGAGCGCGCGTTGGTGATCGGCTCCTTCCTGCGCAAAGACCATCCGCTGTTCGCGCAGCGCCTGCGCCAAGCCGTGCGGCACGGTGCGCAGGTGTCGAGCCTGAACGCCGTGCATGACGATTGGGCGATGCCGCTGGCAAACCAAATGACGGCTGCGCCCAGCGCGTGGGCCGATGCGCTGGCGCAAGTGGCTGCTGCCGTCGCTGCTGCGAAGGGTGTTGCTGCACCGGCGCCCGCCGATGCGGGTGATGCCGCCAAAGCGATCGCTGCTTCTTTGATGAGCGGCCAGCGCAAAGCGCTGCTGCTCGGCAACACCGCAGCGCAGCACCCGCAAGCCTTGCAACTGCTCGCGATTGCGCAATGGATCGGCGCGCAAGTGGGAGCCAGCGTCGGCTACCTGTGCGAGTCGGGCAACAGCGTTGGCGCGCAACTCGTCGGCGCCCTGCCGCGCGCCGGCGGCTTCGATGCTGGCCAGATGCTGAGCCGGCCGATGAAGGCGCTGTTCCTGCTCGGCGTCGAGCCGGCGTTCGATGCTGCCAACCCGGTGGCCGCGAGCGAAGCGCTGAAGACCGCTGGCCTCGTCGTCTCGATGACGCCGTTCAAGGACGCCAACACCGACATCGCCGACGTGCTGCTGCCGGTCGCGCCCTTCACCGAAACCGGCGGCGCGCTGGTCAACGCCGAAGGCCGCGTGCAGAGTTTCCACGGCGTCGTCAAACCTCTCGGAGAGACGCGCCCGGCGTGGAAGGTGCTGCGCGTGCTCGGCAACCTGCTCGGCCTGCCCGGCTTCGAGCAGGAGACGGTCGAAGAAGTGCGTGCCGAAGCGCTGGGTGATCCAGTCACGCTGGCCTCGCGTCTGGACAACGCGGCCAGCGTTGCCATCGGTGTGCCCACCAGTGCGGCCGGACTGGACCGCATCACCGACGTTCCGATCTACGCCACCGATCCGATCGTGCGCCGCGCGCCGTCGTTGCAAGCCACCGCCGATGCAGCGCCCGCCGTCGTCAGCCTGCCGAGCGCGTTATGGCAACAGCTCGGTGACAAGGTCGTCGTGACGCAAGGCATCACGAGTGTGACGCTCGCCGCGCGCGAAGACACCACGCTCGCTGCCAACGCCGTGCGCTTGCCCGCACCGCACGGCGCCGCGATGTTCGGCCCGATCACCGTCGAGCGAGCCGACGCATGATCGAGCAGATCAACGCCAGCGGCGCAGCGCTCCTCGGGCCCACGCTGTGGCTCGTCGTCTGGAGCCTCATCAAGATCATCGCCGTCGTGCTGCCGCTGATGGGCTGTGTGGCCTACCTCACGCTGTGGGAGCGCAAGGCCATCGGCTGGACGCAGATCCGCCCCGGCCCGAACCGCGTCGGCCCGTGGGGCCTGCTGACGCCGATCGCCGATGCCGTGAAGCTCGTCTTCAAGGAAATCATCCGGCCGACCGCGGCCAACAAAGCGCTGTTCTTTCTCGGCCCGGTGATGACGATCATGCCGGCGCTCGCCGCCTGGGCCGTGGTGCCGTTCGGCCCTGAGGTCGCGCTGGCGAATGTCAACGCCGGCCTGCTGTTCCTGATGGCTATCACGTCGATGGAAGTCTATGGCGTGATCATCGCCGGCTGGGCATCGAACTCCAAGTACGCCTTCCTCGGCGCGCTGCGCGCGTCGGCGCAGATGGTCAGCTACGAAATCGCGATGGGCTTCGCGCTCGTCGTCGTGCTGATGGTTTCGGGCAGCATGAACATGACCGAGATCGTC
>JANMHY010000650.1:0-3341 GCA_031375525.1 Burkholderiales bacterium | reverse complement strand
GCAGGTTCCGTACTGGTCGACAGCGGACCGCTGATCGCGCTGTTCAATGGCGCGGATCGTTGGCACGCACCGATGGTGGCTTGGCTGCGCGCCAACCCGGACGCGCGATTGATCAGCACGTGGGCCGTGGCCACCGAGGTTTGCGCACTGCTGGCTCGGCGAATTGCCAACGACTGCGCCTTGGACTTTCTGCGCTGGGCGCAACGCGGCGGCATCGCCCTCGACGGCGCCGCGCCCGGATCGTTGACAGAGGTGCTGCGCATCGCGGAACGCTTTGCCGATTTGCCTTTCGATCTGGCCGATGCCACCGTTGCCGAGGCCGCTGGGCGCTTGCAAGTGCGGCACATCCTCTCGATCGACGCTGATTTCGACGTCTATCGTGACCGATCGAACAAGCCGCTGCTCAACGTGCTTCGCTGAGGAGTTCGATGCCGCGTCTGCTTTGGCTGCTGTGCCTCATCAACCTCATCGTCGGCTCGGGGGCCTTCGTCATCGGCGGCATCCTGACGCCGATCTCTCAGCAACTCGGCATCAGCGTGCCGGCCGCCGGGCAGGCGATGACGGCCTATGCGCTGTCGACCGCGCTGCTCGCGCCACTCGTTTTGTTGGCCACCGGCCGCTGGCCTCGGAAACGCGCGCTGCTGTTGGCGCTGGCGCTGTTCACGCTCGGCAACCTGCTGTGCGCGCTCTCGAATTCGTTCTCGACCCTGATTGCAGGGCGCGTGCTGATGGGCCTGGGCGCGGTCTTCACGCCAATCGCTGCCGGCATCGCCGTCGCAGTGGTCGAACCCGCCAAGCGCGGCAAGGCGCTGGCGCTGACCTTTCTCGGCATCAGCCTGTCGTACGTCGTCGGTGTGCCGCTCGGCTCGTGGCTCGGCCTGGCCTACGAATGGCATACGCCGATCTGGGTCATCGCGGGTGTGAGTCTGCTCGCGCTGATCGGCGCGGCGCTGTGGGTACCCAAAGACATTCAAGCGCCAGGCGCCAGCTTTGCCGGCTTGCCGGCGCTGCTGGTGCGGCGCGACGTGCTCGCTGTGCTGTTGCTGACGCTGGCCTACTTCACCGCCATCTTCGCCGTCTTCAGCTACATCGGGCCGGTGCTGCAGGCGCTGACGCCGATGGGCCGCGAGCAGCAATCGCTGACGCTGGCACTGTTCGGTGTCTCGGGCGTCGCCGGCACGCTGATCGGCGGTGCGGCCAATGACCGCTTCGGTGCGCGGCGCACGCTGTTCGTGCAACTGAGCTTGCTCGGCGCAACGATGGTGCTGTTGCCGCTGACCAAGGGCTCGTGGCCGGCGCTGATGGCCACGCTGATCGTCTGGGGCACGGCCGGTTTCGGCATGATGGTGCCGCAGCAATCGCGCGTGGCCGCGCTCGCACCAGCGCAGGCGCCGATGCTGCTCTCGCTCAACACCTCGATGCTGTACCTGGGCACGGCGGCCGGCGCCATCGTCGGCGGCGCGTTTGCAGCCCGTCACGGCTTTGCGCAGCTCGGCTGGGCGGGGGTGCCTTTTGTCGCAGCGGGTCTTGCAATCCTCTGGGCCGTTCATACTTCAAGCCCTGCGGTCACGGTCGATCGCCAGGAGAAAGCTGCATGAGCACCGACACCCTCGCCACTGTGGACACCAAACCCGAACTCGTGCGCACGCTGCACATCATCTACGCGCTGCATGCGCTGGGCCTCGTGCTCGGCGCGTTTGGCGCGGCCAGCGTCATCGGCTCGTTTTTGTTCGGCTGGCCGTCGATCATTGCGGTGATCGTCAGCTACATCTACCGCGGCGACGCGCGCGGGACCTGGCTCGAATCGCACTTCGCGTGGGCCATCCGCACGTTCTGGGTTGCGCTGATCTGGGCGGTTGTGGTCGGCGTGTTGTCGGCGCTGCTGGCGATCGTCGTCATCGGCTTCGGCATCTGGATCGTCGGCATGTTCCTGCTCGGCATTTGGGCGATCTACCGCATCGCGCGCGGCTGGATGAACCTGAACTCACGCCAGCCAATGCCCCAGTGACAAGACGACCCCTCGCTCGCTGCGCGAGCACTCCCCCGGGGGGAGGCTCAGGCCGGACGCTTGGGGCGGCCCGGCGCTGGCCTGAGCACTCCGCACGCGGGCAGGCGCGCGCCTGCCCGTACAATGCGCCGGTCGCGCGAACACCAGTCATTGCGCCGCAGTCGATTCCGACTTCTCATTTGCCCTCGCGCCTACCCGACTGGTGCACCCGCAACGGGTGACAGCAGGCCGCGACTGACAACTACACAATGAACTTCACCGATCTCGGCTTGGCCGAGCCGCTCGTGCGCGCCGTGCGCGAGCATGGCTACGAAATCCCCACGCCCATTCAAACGCAGGCCATTCCCGCTGTGCTCAAAGGCGGCGACCTGCTGGCCGGCGCACAAACCGGCACCGGCAAGACAGCCGGCTTCGTGCTGCCGATGCTGCAACGCCTGATGGCGCAGCCGCAGAAGAAGGACGCGCGCGGCCGCGTCGCCATCCGCGCCTTGATCCTGACGCCGACACGAGAACTCGCCGCGCAGGTCGAAGAGAGCGTGCGCACCTACGGCAAGCATGTGCAGCTGACGAGCATGGTGATGTTCGGCGGCGTCGGCATGCAGCCGCAGATTGACAAGCTCAGGCGCGGCGTGGACATCCTGGTTGCCACGCCCGGCAGGTTGCTCGATCACCATGGCCAGCGCACGCTCGACCTGTCGCACGTCGAAATCTTCGTTCTCGACGAAGCCGACCGCATGCTCGACATGGGCTTCATCCACGACATCAAGAAGGTGCTGGCCGTCGTGCCGGCGAAGAAGCAGAGACTGCTCTTCTCGGCCACCTTCAGCGACGAGATCAAGGCCCTCGCCGACCGCTTGCTCAACGCACCAGCGCTGATCGAGGTCTCGCGTCGCAACTCGACCGTCGAGCTGATCGCGCAGAAGCTGCACCCTGTCGCGCGCGAGAAGAAGAAGGAGCTGCTGGCGCACCTGATCAAACAAGGCGACTGGCACCAGGTGCTGGTCTTCACGCGGATGAAGCATGGCGCGAACCGTCTGGCCGACTACCTGAACGACAACGGCATCGGCGCGATGGCGATCCACGGCAACAAGAGCCAGACCGCGCGCACCAAGGCGCTTGCCGAGTTCAAGACCGGCAAGCTGCCGGTGCTCGTAGCCACCGACATCGCCGCGCGCGGCATCGACATCGACCAGTTGCCGCATGTCGTCAACTTCGAGTTGCCGAACGTGCCGGAAGACTATGTGCACCGCATCGGCCGCACCGGCCGTGCCGGCGCGCAAGGCGAGGCGATCTCGCTGGTCTGCCTCGATGAAGAAATCTTCCTGCGCGACAT
>JANMHY010000640.1:0-3164 GCA_031375525.1 Burkholderiales bacterium | reverse complement strand
CCAGGTTCGACGGTGAGACGCTGCGCTTTTTCATGCTGCGCACGCAGTACCGCAGCCCGTTCAACTTCAGCGACGCGCATCTCGAAGACGCGCGCACGGCGCTGCGGCGCCTGTACACGGCACTCGACGGCGTGACGCCTTCGAGCGCCGCGCTCGATTGGTCGCAGCCGCAAGCCGCCGCCTTCCAGGCAGCGATGAACGAAGACTTCAACACGCCGCTGGCGCTGGCCGTGCTGTTCGATCTGGCCAACGAGCTGAACCGCACGCGCTCGCCCGACACCGCCGCGCTGCTGCGCCAACTGGGTGGCGTGCTCGGCGTGTTGCAGCAAGTGCCGAGCGCCTACATGCAAGGCGGGCTCGACGCGACGGCGATCGAGACGGCCATCGCCGCAAGGCAGCAAGCCAAGGCCGCAAAGAACTACGCCGAAGCCGACCGCATCCGCAAGGAGTTGGCGGCGCAAGGTGTCGAACTCAAAGATGGGCCGCAAGGCACGACCTGGGTCAAGGCCTGACATGACGGCCCCAAGCTCGCGTTGCTCGCTGCCCCCGAGGGGCGCTCAGGCCGCTTCGGGCGGCCGGGCGCTGGCCTGACATGGTGAAGGCCATCGAAGTCACGCCCGCGTACTGGGACGACGCCTGCAAGCACCTCGCGCGCCGCGACCGCGTGATGAAAAAGCTGATCCCGCAGTTCGGCGAGGCGCGCCTGCAAAGCCGCGGCGATGCCTTCACCACGCTGGCGCGCTCGATCGTCGGCCAGCAGATTTCGGTCAAGGCGGCGCAATCGGTGTGGGACAGATTCGCGCTGCTGGTCGATGGCTCCACCACCAAGCTGCCGCCGGCCGATGTGGCGAAACTCAGAACCGACACGATGCGCGGCGCCGGCTTGTCGGCGCGCAAAGTGGAGTACCTAAAAGACCTCGCCACGCACTTCAACGAAGGCACGGTCCATGTGCGCCAATGGCAGCAGATGGACGACGAGGCCATTATCGAAGAGCTGGTCGCCATCCGCGGCATCGGCCGCTGGACAGCCGAGATGTTCTTGATCTTTCACCTGATGCGCCCCAACGTGCTGCCGGTCGATGACCTGGGCCTGATCAAAGGCATCAGCGTCAACTACTTCAGCGGCGAGCCGGTGACGCGCGTCGAGGCGCGCGAGGTGGGTGACGCCTGGGCGCCGTACCGCTCCGTCGCCACGTGGTATATCTGGCGCAGTCTCGATCCTTTGCCCGTGGAATACTGACCATGTCAAAGCGACACTTCCTCGAATTCGAACAGCCGATCGCCGAGCTCGACGCCAAGATCGAAGAGCTGCGCTATGTGCAGAATGAATCGGCTGTCGATATCTCCGAAGAGATCGGCCGCCTCGATGAAAAGAGCCAGCAGCTCACCAAGGAAATCTACAGCCGCCTGACGCCGTGGCAGGTGACGCAGATCGCGCGCCATCCGCAGCGGCCATACACGCTCGACTACATCGGCGATCTGTTCACCGACTTTCACGAGCTGCACGGCGACCGCGCGTTCGCCGATGACCTGTCGATCATCGGCGGCCTGGCCCGATTCAACGGCCAGGCCTGCATGGTCATCGGCCACCAGAAGGGCCGCGACACCAAGGAGCGTGCGGCGCGCAACTTCGGCATGAGCCGGCCCGAGGGCTACCGCAAGGCGCTGCGCCTGATGCGCGTGGCGCAGAAGTTCAAGCTGCCGCTGTTCACGTTTGTCGATACGCCCGGCGCTTACCCCGGCATCGGCGCCGAAGAGCGCGGCCAGAGCGAAGCCATTGGCCACAACATCTTCGAGCTGGCGCAACTCGAGGTGCCGATCATCGTGACGATCATCGGCGAGGGCGGCTCGGGCGGCGCGCTGGCGCTGTCGGTCGGCGATCAGGTGCTGATGCTGCAGTACTCGGTCTATTCGGTGATTTCGCCCGAAGGCTGCGCTTCCATTCTTTGGAAGACCGCCGAGCGCGCGCCCGAAGCGGCCGAAGCGCTGGGCATCACCGCGCACCGCCTGAAGGCGCTCGGCCTGATCGACAAGATCGTCAGCGAACCCGTTGGTGGCGCGCACCGCGACTCGAAGGCGATGAGCGCGGCGTTGAAGCGCGCGCTCGGTGATGCGCTGCGGCAGGTCAATGACCTCAAGGTCAAGGAACTGCTCGACCGCCGCTACGAGCGCTTGCAGTCGTACGGGCGCTTCTCCGACACGAAGGAAAAATGAAACCCTCTGT
Source organism: Burkholderiales bacterium (assembly GCA_031375525.1). GTDB lineage: Bacteria > Pseudomonadota > Gammaproteobacteria > Burkholderiales > Burkholderiaceae_C > CADEEN01. The sequence goes on along the minus strand of JANMHY010000640.1, from coordinate 940 downwards.
CGCGGTGGCCGTCAGCGGCGGCCGCGATTCGATGGCGCTGCTGCATTGCCTGGCGCGCGCGGCGCAGGCCAGAGGCGTCGAGGTTTGGGCGCTGCATGTGCATCATGGGCTGCAGGCGCAGGCCGATGAGTGGGCAGCGTTGGTCGAGAGAACTTGCAAACGGTGGGCGAGCAAGGGTCTGCCGCTGCACTTTGCGATGCAACCGTTGGTCGGCAAACCCGCGCGCGGCCAAAGCGTCGAGGCCTGGGCCAGGGCAGGGCGCTACGCCGCGTTGGCGTCGATGGCACGCGATGCGGGCTGCGAGGTGGTCGCCTTGGCACACCACCGCGCCGATCAAGCCGAGACCTTCCTGCTGCAAGCGCTGCGCGGTGGGGGACCGGCCGGGCTGGCATCAATGCCGGCCCGTGCTGTGCGCGACGGCATCACCTGGCTGCGGCCCTGGCTCGACCAGCCGCGTGAAGCGATCGACGCCTATGTGCGCGCGCATCGCATCCGCTTTGTCGACGATGCCAGCAATGTCGACCCGCGCTTTGCACGCAATCGCCTGCGCCTTCAAGTCATGCCGGCGCTGCGCGCTGCCTTCCCGGAAGCCGAACAAGCGTTGGCCGATGCGGCACGGCACGCCGCTCGCGCCCGAGCGTTGTTCGACGAAGTGGCACAGGCCGATGCGGCCCTGGTTTGCGAGGCCGACACACTGCTGCTCGAACGTTGGCAGGGGCTGTCTGCCGTGCGGCAGCGCGAATGTCTGCGCGCCTGGCTGGCGCCGCATGCCGAGCGTGGCGTGCCTGAAGCGCTGCTCGATCGATTGACGCAAGAGCTTGTTGGCGCAACACCGGCGCGCTGGGCCTTCGATGGCGGCGAATTGCGGCGCTACCGAGGCCGCGTGACACTCGGCGCACTGCGCACGCCAACATCGCCCCAGTGGCCCCAAGCTGCCTTG
>JANMHY010000638.1:0-8171 GCA_031375525.1 Burkholderiales bacterium | reverse complement strand
CCGGCAAAGCGGTACAGCGCGGCATTGGCGTTGTAGTAACCCGCGATCACCGTGGCCACGACGAGCAGCCAGAAGTTTTTCGTCACCGCCGCATACGCACACAGCGCGGCCGACAGCGCAGCGACGATCAAACCGAACTGGAACGAGCGCTTGCGGCCGAAGCGCGATTGCGTCTTCGCGACCAGCCCGGCCGACAACGCGCTGCCGACCACGTAGCCGGTGACGGGCAGCGTCGCCATCCAGCCCAGCGGTGCGAGCTGCAGACCAACGAGGCCGTTGATCGCAATGAAGACGACGTTGTTGGTGAGGAAGAAACCTTGGCAGAGGGCGAGCAGCAGCAGGGGGCGGTTCATCGGCCGATCATCGCATCGGCTCGCAATTTCAGAACTCGACCTGCAGGCCGACGCTCGTGATGCGCTCGCGCTGCCCGCCGCTGCGCATGCCATGGGACAGCTTGAGCTGCAGATGATCGGGCCACAGCGTGTAGCGCAGGCCGGCCTTGGCCAGCGGTCGCTGCCGATCGTCGCCTTCGAGCTCGGCGCGCAGTTCGAATCGTTCGTGCAGCGCATGTTCCAAAGCCACTGCCCAAAGCGTGCTGTCGCGTCGCAAGCGCACGTCGCGCACGACGCCGAGCTTGCCTTCCACCAGCCAGGCCTCACCGAACTGCCGCGTTGCTTCCACTTCGAAGCCGTGCTCGCTGCGGCGCCAGCCGCCGCCGATGCGTTCGGCGCCGACGCGTAGCGCCACGGCCCAGCCGACCCGGCCGGGGCCACGATCGCGCAAGGTCGTCTTGGCCTCGAAGGCCAGCGACTCGCCGCGCGCCGTGCCGCTGCGTTGGCGCGCATGCGCCGCTTCGAGCTCGGTGTTCCAGCCGACGCCGCAGGTCAGGCGCACGCCGCGCTCGCGCTGCGTCGGTTCGCTGCGGGCTCTCAGGCGCTCGAAGACCACTTCGGACTCGCAGTCCCCCGCGTCGGCGACGTCCGACTCGTCGCTGAGGCTCGACCGGCTGGCCTGGGCGGCTTGGCAAGCGGCCACGCAGACCAGCGCGGCAAGCAGTCGGGCGTGGTTCATGGCGTTCTCCGATGGCGAAACAAGCGGCAACACGCAGCGCGCGCATTGTCATGCCCGCGTGCATGACGCACCAGCGCCGGCGTCGAGTACGTCAAAGCGCCAGGGCACTCAACCCTGCCGACACGTCACGTACGTCGCAGCGCCCATCGACAGCGTGCGGTCTGTCGCCGATGGTTGCGCAGGCCCGGCGTGTGAACCGGGCGACCCCTCATCAAGGAGCGAACCATGACACTGCGATTCTTGAAGGCGCCGCTGTTCGGCGCACTCATGCTGGCCTGCGCGGCGACGGCGGTACAAGCCAGAGAAGACGACGACGACCACGAACCGCGCGACCGCGGCTACTGCACGGCCACGGCAAAGCTGGTCTTCAGCGCCTGCGGTTTCGAGGCCCGAGACGACCTCATGATGGCCAAGGCCAAGTGCATCAACGTCTCCGATGCGCGTGACCGCGCGCAGTGCCTGGCCGATGCACGCGACGCGCTGCGCGAAGCCGGTACCTCCTGCCGCGCGAAGCTCGAAGGGCGCCGCGCCGCTTGCGCCGTCCTCGGCGAAGCCCGCTACGACCCGCCGTTCACGGCCGACCGGTTCGACGGCAACTTCCGCCAGCTGTCGAATCCGAACCCGTACTTTCCGCTGGGCATCGGCAACCGCTGGGTCTTTCTCGGCGAAGGCGAGCGCAGCGTCTCCGAGGTCACCAGCGAGACCAAGTTGATCGAAGGTGTGACCTGCGTCGTGCTGCGTGACCTCGTCTACCAGGACGGCCGGCTCAAGGAGGCCACCGACGACTGGTATGCCGCCGGCCGCGACGGCAGCACCTGGTACTGCGGCGAAGAAGTCAAGGACTACGCCAGCTTCGACGGCGACGCGCCGCAGCGGCCCGAGCTGATCAGCATCAGCGGCTCGTTCAAGCATGGTGTGAACGGCGACAAGGCCGGCCTGATCATGCCGGCGCGGCCGCGCGCCGGGCAGGTCTATCTGGAAGAGTTCTCGCTCGGCAACGCCGAGGACGTCTCGCAGATCCTGTCGGCGAACTACGCTTACGGCGCCGGCGGCGCGATGGATCAGCTGGTGCCGCGCGACCTGGCGCTGCGCCTGTGCGGCAACCGCGACTGCGTGGTGACGAAGAACACCTCGCTGCTCGAACCCGGCGCCTATGCCCTCAAGTACTATGCACGCGGCATCGGTTTCTTCCTGGAGACCAAACCCCTTGAAGGCAAGCGGCTGCAACTCACCGAGTGCAATTTCGATGCGCGCTGCGTCGCCTTGCCGGCGCCCTGAGCGCGCCGACATAGAGGCAGGGCGATGAACGATCTGCTCGATCAGCGTACGCGGTGGTGGGCCGTCGTGGCCGTGATCGTGGGCATCGCCCTGCTCGTCGGCATCGAGTTGTACGAAGAGCCCGCCGCGACGCCGCTCAGCCTGCTGCTGGAGTTGTTGAAGGTGGCGCCGGTGGTGCTCACCAGCGTTGGCATGGCGGTGCTGTTTCGCATCACGCGGCGGCAGCGCGACGATCACCTGCAGGTGATCCGCGATCTGGAGATCGCCCGTCTGCAGGGCCAGCGCTGGCGCAGCGAGTCGCGCACGTTGCTCAACGGACTGGGCGAGGCCATCGACGCTCAGTTCACGCGCTGGAGCCTCACCGACGCCGAGCGCGAGGTCGCGTTGCTGCTGTTGAAGGGCCTGTCCACCAAGGAAATCGCCGCCGTGCGCGCCGGCAGCGAGCGCACGGTGCGCGAGCATGCGCGCGCGATCTACTCGAAGGCTGGTCTCACCGGCCGCGCCGCGCTGTCGGCGTTCTTCCTCGAAGACCTGCTGGCGCCGATCGAGGGACTGCACTGAGGCGCGGCGACAATGGCGCGTGGATGGCGATTTGTTCGGTGACCCAGGTGACGCGGCGGCGGCTGGCGCAGCGGCCAATGCGCCGCTGGCCGAGCGCCTGCGCCCGCGCACGTTGGATGAAGTGATCGGCCAGCGCCATCTGCTGGCGCCGGGCAAACCGCTGCGCGCCGCGTTCGATGCCGGCCGTCTGCATTCGATGATCCTGTGGGGCCCGCCGGGGGTCGGCAAGACGACGCTGGCGCGCTTGGTCGCCAACGCGTTCGATGCCGAGTTCATTCAAATCTCGGCCGTGCTCGGCGGTGTCAAGGACATCCGTGAAGCGGTCGAGCGTGCGCAAGCCGCGCGCCGGGCCGGGCGCTCCTCCATCGTCTTCGTCGATGAAGTGCACCGCTTCAACAAGGCGCAGCAGGACGCCTTCCTGCCGCATGTCGAGGGCGGGCTGTTCACCTTCATCGGCGCGACCACGGAGAACCCGTCGTTCGAAGTCAACTCGGCGCTGCTGTCGCGGGCCACGGTGCACGTGCTGCAACCGCTGGCCGATGATGAGCTGGCCGAGCTGCTCGAACGCGCTCGCGCTGCGGTTGCGGCACCGGCATTCACCGACGCAGCGCGCGACCGCCTGATCGGCTATGCCGACGGTGATGCGCGGCGCCTGCTCAACGTCGTCGAGAACGTTGCCGTCGTCATGGGCGACGCCGCGCAGATCGACGAAGCACTGCTGGAGAAGGCGCTCGGCGACCAGCTGCGCCGCTACGACAAAGGCGGCGAGCAGTTCTACGACACCGTCTCGGCGCTGCACAAGGCCGTGCGCGGCAGCGACCCCGACGCGTCGCTGTACTGGCTGGTGCGCATGCTCGACGGCGGCGTCGATCCGCGCTACGTCGCGCGGCGCGTGATCCGCATGGCCAGCGAAGACATCGGCCTGGCGGACCCACGCGGCTTGCGCATGGCGCTCGACGCCGCCGAAGTCTATGAGCGACTCGGCTCACCCGAAGGCGAACTCGCGCTCGCGCAAGCGGTGCTGTTTCTCGCCGCCGCGCCGAAGAGCAACGCCGCTTACGTGGCTTACAACGAAGCGCGCGCCTTCGTCAAGCAAGACGGCACACGCCCGGTGCCGCTGCGCCTGCGCAATGCGCCGACGAAGCTGATGAAGCAGCTCGATTACGGCGCGGGCTACCGCTACGCGCACAACGAAGACGAAGGTTTTGCGGCCGGCGAACACTACTTCCCCGACAACATCGGCCCCGTGCCGAGCTTCTACCGGCCCACCGATCGCGGCCTGGAGCAGCAGATCGCCGAGAAGCTCGACCGCCTGCGCGCCGCCAACAAGAAAGCTCAGAGCACGTAGTGGCGCGGGGCCTCGGTGCAGCCTTCACACCGCCGAACAACGTGCTGCGCTGACAAGGCGCGGACGGGCCGGTTGCGCAAGGGTAATCCTTGCGCGGGGCACGATCCTTGCCTGCCTAGAATCGGCCGCGCCTGCGGGCTGAAAACGGGAGCAATCGGGTGGAAACTTTCTTTCAACAAGTCATCAACGGCCTCGTGCTGGGCAGCATGTATGCGCTGGTCGCGCTCGGCTACACGATGGTGTACGGCATCATCAACCTGATCAATTTCGCGCACGGCGAGGTGCTGATGGTCGGCGCGCTGTCGAGCTGGACGGTGGTCAGCGCGTTGGAGAACACCGGCATGCCGGGCTGGCTGCGCCTGCTGATTTCGGTGCCGGTGTCGATCGCCATCTGCGCGACGCTGAACTTCGCCATCGAGAAGATCGCCTACCGCCCGCTGCGCAACGCGCCCCGATTGGCGCCGCTGATCACCGCGATGGGCATGAGCCTGCTGTTGCAGACGCTGGCGATGATCATCTGGAAGCCGAATCCGAAGCCGTTCCCGATCCTCTTGCCCAGTGACCCCATCAACCTCGGCGGCCCGGTCATCAGCATCGTGCAGATCATGATCCTCGGCCTCACCGCGGCGATCCTGGCCGCCCTGATGTACCTCGTCAACAAGACCAAGCTCGGCCGCGCGATGCGCGCCACCGCCGAGAACCCGCGCGTCGCTGCGCTGATGGGCGTGCGCCCCGACTTCGTGATCTCCGCCACCTTCATCATCGGCGCCGCGCTGGCCGCGGTGGCTGGCATCATGTGGGCAGCCAACTACGGCGTGGTTCAGCACTCGATGGGCTTCCTGCCGGGCTTGAAAGCCTTCACGGCCGCGGTGCTCGGCGGCATCGGCAACCTGGCCGGTGCGGTCGTCGGCGGCATCCTGCTCGGCCTGGTGGAAGCCATCGGCGCCGGCTACCTGGGCTGGATCACCGGCGGCGTGCTCGGCAGCCAGTATTCCGACATCTTCGCGTTCATCGCGCTGATCCTCGTGCTCACGCTGCGGCCCTCGGGCCTGCTCGGCGAGCGTGTGGCTGACCGCGCGTGAAGGGGACGCCAGAATGACCAAGCAAAAGCAACTCTTCTACTTCCTGATTGCCGCTGCGGTGCTGATCGCGCTGCCGCTGTTAGCGCAGCAGTTCGGGCAGGGGCCTGTGCGCATCATGGCGTTTGCGCTGCTGTACGTGCTGCTCGCCCTCGGCCTGAACATCGTCGTCGGCTACGCCGGCCTGCTCGACCTCGGCTTCGTCGCCTTCTACGCCGTCGGCGCCTACATGTACGCGCTCTTGGCCAGCCCGCACCTCTCCGAGAACTTCGAGAGCTTCAAAGCGATGTTCCCGACCGGCCTGCACACGCCGATCTGGATCGTGGTACCCGCCGCGGCGCTGCTCGCCGCCACAGCCGGCGTGCTGCTCGGCACGCCGGTGCTGAAGCTGCGCGGCGACTACCTGGCCATCGTCACGCTCGGCTTCGGCGAAATCATCCGCGTCTTCATGAACAACCTCGAGCAGCCGGTGAACATCACCAACGGCCCGCGCGGGTTGGACCGCATCGACTCGATGAACCTGTTCGGCTTTTCGTTCGGCAAGGCGATCGAGATCGGCGACTACCGCATCAACTCGGTGGTGCTGTACTACTGGCTGTTCCTCGGCCTGGTCGTCGGCAGCCTGCTGGTTTGCCACCGGCTGGAGCGCTCGCGTATCGGCCGCGCCTGGATGGCGATCCGCGAAGACGAGATCGCCGCCAAGGCGATGGGCATCAACACGCGCAACATGAAGCTGCTCGCCTTCGGCATGGGCGCCACGTTCGGCGGCGTCTCCGGCGCCATGTTCGCCGCCTTCCAGGGCTTCGTCTCGCCCGAGTCGTTCAGCCTGATGGAGAGCGTGATGATCGTCGCCATGGTCGTCGTCGGCGGCATCGGCCACTTGCCGGGCGTGGTCGTCGGCGCGCTGCTGCTGGCCATCCTGCCCGAGGCCCTGCGCTACGTCGCCGGCGATATTCAGAACATGACGGGAGGCCGCATCGATGCCTCGATCCTGCGCCAGTTGCTGATCGCGCTGGCGATGATCCTGGTGATGCTGTGGCGGCCGCGCGGGCTGTGGCCGTCGCCGGAACACGGCAAGGCCGCACCGGCCGCGGTGGCGAAGTGAGGAGGGGTACATGAGCGACAAAACCGTTCTCAAAGTTGTCGGTGTCTCCAAGCGCTTCGGCGGGCTGCAAGCGCTGTCGGACGTCGGCATCACGATCACCGAAGGCCAGGTCTATGGCCTGATCGGCCCCAACGGCGCCGGCAAGACGACCTTCTTCAACGTCATCACCGGCCTGTACACGCCGGACAGCGGAACGTTCGAGCTCGGCGGCGCGCCCTACAAGCCCGAGGCGGTGCACCAGGTGGCGAAGGCCGGCATCGCGCGCACGTTCCAGAACATCCGCCTCTTCGCCGAGATGACGGCGCTGGAGAATGTGATGGTCGGTCGCCATGTGCGCACGCAGTCGGGCCTGATCGGCGCGGTCTTTCGCACCGGCGGCTTCAAGGAAGAAGAGCGCCAGATCGCCAAGCGCGCGCAGGAGCTGCTCGACTACGTCGGCATCGGCAAATACACCGAGTACAAGGCGCGCACGCTGTCCTACGGCGACCAGCGTCGTTTGGAGATCGCGCGCGCGCTGGCCACCGACCCGAAGCTGATCGCGCTCGACGAGCCGGCGGCCGGCATGAATGCCACCGAGAAGGTGGTGCTGCGCGAGCTGATCGACCGCATCCGCAAAGACAACCGCACCATCCTGCTGATCGAGCACGACGTGAAGCTGGTGATGGGCCTGTGCGACCGCGTCACCGTGCTCGACTACGGCAAGCAGATCGCCGAAGGCACGCCGTACGACGTGCAGCGCAATCCGAAGGTCATCGAGGCCTACCTCGGCGCCGGCGCGGGGACGCATTGATATGGCCGCAACAACACTTCTCAAAGTCACCAACCTCAAGGTCGCCTACGGCGGCATCCAGGCCGTCAAGGGCGTCAGCTTCGAAGTCCGCCAGGGCGAACTGGTCAGCCTGATCGGCGCCAACGGCGCCGGCAAGACGACGACGCTCAAAGCCATCACCGGCACGCAGCCGGTCGCGGCCGGCGAGATCGAGTTCATGGGCAAGCCGATCAAGGGCCAGGGCGCATGGAACCTGGTCAAGCAGGGCCTGGTGATGGTGCCCGAAGGCCGCGGCGTGTTCTCCCGCATGACGATCGTCGAGAACCTGCAGATGGGCGCCTTCGTGCGCAATGACAAAGCAGAGATCGCGGCCGACATCGACAAGGTCTTCGGCATCTTCCCGCGTCTGAAAGAACGCGCGACGCAACTCGCCGGCACGATGAGCGGCGGCGAGCAGCAGATGCTGGCGATGGGCCGCGCGCTGATGGCGCGGCCAAAAGTGCTGCTGCTCGACGAGCCGTCGATGGGCCTGTCGCCGATCATGGTCGACAAGATTTTCGAAGTGGTGAACGACATCCACAAGCAGGGCACCACGGTGCTGCTGGTCGAGCAGAACGCCAGCCGCGCGCTCGGCCTGGCCAACCGCGGCTACGTCATGGAGTCGGGTGAGGTGACGATGGACGGCGACGCCAAGATGCTGCTGGCCGACCCACGGGTGCGGGCGGCGTACCTCGGCGAGTGACAGCTCGCTAAGGTTTTTCTGCCAATGCTTTGAGGTTGGCCAAGCCGGCCTCGAAATCGCCACCGACCATCTTGTCTCCGAACAGCGCGATCCATCTGAACAGCGGGTTGCTGCCCATGTTGCCGTTCATCGTCCACGTCACCTTGGTGGCGCTGCCTTCGGCTGTGAGCAGCAGGTCGCCGCCGGAGGTGGTGCCGAAGTCGGGGAAGTACAGGTCG
>JANMHY010000605.1:0-2252 GCA_031375525.1 Burkholderiales bacterium | reverse complement strand
CGCGGCCGTCATCGTCGTGGCCCTGGTCGAGCCAGCGCACGAGCGTGGCCGCATTCACCGCCGGCGTGCGGCCCGCAGAAGGCTGCACCTGCGGCTGGTTCATGCGGATGATTTCGCGCTTGACCTTGACGCGCAGATGGCGAAACGGTTGCTGCTCGCTCCAGCTTTCCTTGACGTCGAGCGCCGCAAAGCGCGCGTCTGCACACAGCGCCGCCAGCCAGCCGCGCAGGGCCTCCTCTTCACCGGCGATGAACAGGTTGATGCCCTCGGAAGCCAGGATCACCGTGCCGCGCAGGCCCGCAGCCTGTGCCGTACCGTGAAGTGATTGGCACAAATCCGCAGCATCCGGCAATTCGACGAAGCGGTAGGCACTAAGGTTCAAGAAGCGGTGCGGCACGTCGAAATTCTACGAACAGCCTCCCGTTGCCTGCCGCCATGGTCACCACAGCATCACGTTCTTCCACCACCGGCCTGGTGCTGATGGGTGGTGGCGCGCGTGCGGCGTACCAGGTCGGCGTGCTGCGCGCGGTGGCAAGGCTGCGCCGCGAGGTCGGTGCGCCGCGCCACAACCCGTTCGGCATCATTGCCGGCACCTCTGCCGGTGCGATCAACGCCGCGGCGCTGGCCTGTCAGGCCGATCGTTTCGACCATGCGGTGGCGGCGGTGGCGCAGGTCTGGCACGGCTTTCACGCCGAGCAGGTCTATCGTGCCGACGCTTTCGGCGTCGTGCGTTCCGGCGCGCGCTGGCTGACGATGCTCTCGCTCGGCTGGGCGCTGCGGCGCTGGCGCCGGTCGGACCCGCGTTCGCTGCTCGACAACGCGCCGCTGGCTGAGTTGCTGTCGAAGGTCGTGGCCTTCGACCGTTTGCCGGCGCTGCTCGAAGCAGGGCACATCAGCGCGCTCGCGGTCACTGCGTCGAGCTACTCGAGCGGCCAGCATGTGACCTTCTGTCAGACGGCGCGGCCGTTCGAGCCCTGGTTGCGCTCGCAACGCACCGCTGTGCAGGCCACGATCAGCACCGATCACTTGCTGGCATCGTCGGCGATTCCGTTTGTGTTTCCGGCGCAATCGCTCGACATCGCCGGCGCGGCCGAATGGTTCGGCGACGGCTCGATGCGCCAGTCGGCGCCGATCTCGCCGGCCATCCACCTCGGCGCCGAGCGCGTGCTCGTCGTCGGCGCCGGGCGCCTCAACGAACCGCCGGGCGAGCAGCGCCAGGTCGCGGGCTACCCGAGCCTGGCGCAGATCGCCGGCCACGCCATGTCGAATATCTTTCTTGATGCGCTGTCGGTGGACATCGAACGCCTGCAGCGCATCAACCGCACGCTGTCGCTGCTCGACCCTGCCGCGCGTGCGCGCTCGCCGCTGCGGCCGGTCGAGGTGCTCGTGATCTCGCCGAGCGAGCGCCTGGACGACATCGCCGCGCGCCATGTGCACTCGCTGCCCAAGCCCGTGCTCAGCCTGTTGCGCGGCATCGGCGTCAACCGCGACGGCGCCGACCGGCGCGGCGGCGCGGCGCTGGCCAGCTACCTGCTGTTCGAAGCCGGCTACACGCGCGAGCTGATGCGGCTGGGCGCTGCCGACACGATGGCGCGGCGCGACGACGTGCTGGCGTTTTTCGGCTGGCCGCAACAGGCCGCAGCCGGCGCCGTGCGCGACCCGTCGCCCACCGCATGGAGCGAGCTGGAGTTGCCGGCATGAGCTGAGAAGCCTCTCCGCGGCCCGGTCGATAATCAGGGTAGGGAGTCTTTTCAATCATGCTCGACAAACTCAACCAGCTCACCGAATCGCACGGCGAACTTAAACGCGGCCGCGGCATGGTCTCCGGCGTCATCGCCTTGTCGCTGGCGATCCTGTGCTTCCTCGGCGTGCTCGCCTTCCACTGGCCCGAGTACCTGACGACGCCGCAACTGCGCAAGAGCTACAACGTCGACATCCTGCGCCAGGTGATGTACTGGTCGCTCGTGCTGTCCGGCGGCATTGCCCTGTTCAACGTCGTCTTCGGCCGCGTGCGCTGGCTGTCGGCCGGCGCCTTCATCCTGATCGCGCTCACGCTGCTGCTCGGCGCGCACCAGGTCGAAGTCGATCCGAACTTCCCCGACAACACGCCGTACATCGGCCTCGACTGGTTCATCCTCGACCTGCTCGGCTCGACGTTGATCTTCGTCTTCGTCGAGAAGCTGTTTCCCTTGCGCCGCGAGCAGCCGGTGTTCCGCCCCGAGTGGCAGACCGACTTTCACCACTTCATCGTC
>JANMHY010000532.1:0-2828 GCA_031375525.1 Burkholderiales bacterium | reverse complement strand
CCAGCGCCGGCGCCGACGAGTCGACGCTGGAACGGGCGCGCGCGAATGTGGCGGGCAATGGCTTCGATGCGGCGCGCGTCGCGTTCGCCGACGCCGACGTCAACGCCTACCTGCGCGCGCAGATCGAAGCCGGCGAGCGCTTCGACGCCATCGTGCTCGACCCGCCGAAGTTCGCGCCGACCGCAGCGCACGCCGAGCGCGCCGCGCGGGCCTACAAAGACATCAACCGCCTGGCGCTGAAGCTGCTCGCGCCGGGCGGCCTGTTGCTCACCTTCTCATGTTCCGGCGGCGTCGGCGCCGAGCTGTTCCACAAGATCGTCGCTGGCGCGGGCATCGACGCCGGTGTCGATGCGGCGCTGATCGCGCGGCTCGAAGCCGCCTGCGATCACCCGACGACGCTGTGGTTTCCCGAGGGCGAGTACCTCAAGGGCCTGGCTTTGCTGAAGCGTTGAGTCAGCCCCCAAGCTCACTTCGTTCGCGGCCCCCCGAGGGGGCGCTCGGTCGGCTCGGGAGCGGCCCAGCGCCGACCGAGAGCGCCCGCACGTCGATGCGCGGCTCGAACTTGGCGCGCTTGGTGGCAAAGAAGGTCTTCACATTGCGCACGTTCGCCTGCTGCGTGAACAGGCGCGTGGCCGCCGCGTTGTAGGCCGCCATGTCGGCCAGCCAGAGCACGAGCACGAAATCCGGGCCGGGGCTGACGCGCCAGCATTGCTGCACCGCGGCGTCGGCGACGGCGAGCGCTTCGAAGACGTCCAGATGCTCGATGCCCTGGCGGTCGAGTTGCACTTCGATCAACGCCTGCAAACCGCCGACCACCGACGGCGCGAGCAGCGCCACCCGGCGCTCGATCACGCCCACTTCGAGCAGCCGCCGCACGCGCCGCAAGCCGGTGGCGGCGGACACGTTCACGGCCGCCGCCAGGTCCTGGTTGGACAGCGAGGCGTCGGTTTGCAGCAGCTCAAGCAGGCGCAGATCGGTCTCGTCCAGAGAAATCATCGGTCACTCGGGTATGTTTGTCGCAATGTTATTGCATCGAACGATTTTCTGGAAAGAAATGGCCGTTTCTCAGGACATTTTGACGCCAGATTTCACGGCTAACTGCCTAAGCTTCGCGTCACCGTCCAAAACCCAACGAGAGACACCAACACCATGTGCGGCATCGTCGGCGCGGTCAGCGCGCGAAACATCGTCCCGATCCTCGTCGAAGGCCTGAAGCGGCTCGAGTACCGCGGCTACGACTCCTGCGGCGTCGCCGTGCATCAGGACGGACAACTCAAGCGCGCGCGCAGCACGGCGCGCGTGGCCGAGCTCGAAGCGCAAGTGGCGGCCGAGAGACTCGACGCCGGCACCGGGATCGCGCACACACGCTGGGCCACGCATGGCGCACCGGCGGTGGCCAACGCGCACCCGCACTTCTCGCCCGCCGCCGCCGGCGCAGCCGATGCGCCCGGACCCATCGCGCTCGTGCACCACGGCATCATCGAAAACCACGACGAGCTGCGCGCCGAGCTGCAAGCCAAGGGTTTTGTTTTCACCAGCCAGACCGACACCGAAGTCATCGCGCACCTGGTGGCCGACCTGTACCAGGGCGACTTGTTCGAGGCGGTGCAGCAAGCGGTGCCGCGCTTGAAAGGCGCGTATGCGATCGCGGTCTTCTGCCGCGACGAGCCGCACCGCGTGGTCGGTGCGCGCGAGGGCTCGCCGCTGGTGCTCGGCGTCGGCGACGGTGAAACCTTCCTCGCCTCCGACGCGATGGCGCTGGCCGGCGTCACCGACCGCATCGTCTATCTCGAAGAAGGCGATGTCGTCGATGTGCAGATGGGCAAGCACTGGATCGTCGGCAAACAGCCTGACGGCAAGCTGCGCCCGGTGGACCGCCCGGTGCGCGTGGTGCAGGCACACAGCGGCGCGGCCGACCTCGGCCCCTACCGCCACTACATGCAAAAGGAAATCTTCGAGCAGCCGAAGGCGATTGCCGACACGCTCGACGCGGTGCAGAACGTCAGCCCCGAACTCTTCGGCGATGGCGCGTACTCGGCCTTCAAAGCCATCGACCAGGTGCTGATCCTGGCCTGCGGCACCAGCTACTACGCCGGCCTCGTCGCCAAGCAGTGGATCGAGTCGATCGCCGCGGTGCCGACGCAAGTGGAGATCGCCAGCGAGTACCGCTACCGCGACAGCGTGCCCAACCCGCGCACGCTGGTCGTCACCATCACGCAGAGCGGCGAAACGGCCGACACCCTCGCGGCGTTGAAGCATGCGCGTTCGCTCGGCATGACGACCACGCTGACCGTGTGCAACGTGGCCACCAGCGCGATGGTGCGCGAATGCAAGTTCGCCTACCTGACGCGCGCCGGCGTCGAAGTCGGCGTCGCTTCCACCAAAGCCTTCACGACCCAGCTCGTCGGCCTGTACCTGCTGACGCTCGCGCTGGCGCAAACGCGCGGCCGCCTGACGGATGCGCAAGAAGCCGAGCAGTTGAAAGCGCTGCGCCATTTGCCGACCGCCGTGCAGGCCGTGCTCGCGCTCGAGCCGCAGATCGTCGCCTGGTCACAGGCCTTCACGAGCAAGGAGCACGCGCTGTTCCTGGGCCGCGGCCTGCACTACCCGGTGGCGCTCGAGGGCGCGCTGAAGCTGAAGGAGATCAGCTACATCCACGCAGAGGCCTACCCGGCCGGCGAGTTGAAGCACGGCCCGCTGGCACTCGTCACGTCGGCGATGCCGGTGGTGACGATCGCACCCAACGACAAGCTGCTCGAAAAGCTGAAGAGCAACCTGCAGGAAGTGCGCGCCCGCGGCGGCGAGCTGTATGTGTTCGCCGATGCCGA
>JANMHY010000511.1:0-8139 GCA_031375525.1 Burkholderiales bacterium | reverse complement strand
TGATTGAGTTGACGGCATGACAAAAAAGCAGATCGACGCCTGCGTGCGCGACAGCCTCGAGCAGTACTTCAAGGACTTGCGCGGCGCCGAGCCGCACTCGCTGCACGACATGATCCTGGCCGCAGCCGAGAAGCCACTGCTCGAAGTGGTGATGAAACATGCTGAGGGCAACCAAAGCAAGGCGGCGGAGTGGCTGGGAGTGAATCGCAACACACTACGCCGCAAGCTGGTAGATCACAAACTCATCAAATGACCACCGCATTGCTCTCCGTCTCCGACAAGACCGGCATCGTCGATTTCGCGCGCGCGCTGCACCAGGCCGGTGTGAAGCTGCTGTCCACCGGCGGCACCGCCAAGCTGCTGGCGCAGAACGATCTCCCGGTGACCGAAGTCAGCGAAGTCACCGGCTTCCCGGAAATGCTCGACGGCCGCGTGAAGACGCTGCACCCGCGCATCCATGGCGGCCTGCTGGCGCGGCGCGATCACCCGGCGCACATGGCGGCGCTCGAGGAACACGGCATCGGCACGATCGATCTGCTGGTGATCAACCTCTACCCGTTCGCACAGGCCACCGCCAAGGCCGACTGCACGCTCGACGACGCGATCGAAAACATCGACATCGGCGGCCCGGCGATGCTGCGCGCCGCGGCGAAGAACTGGCAGGATGTGGCGGTGGTGATCGAGCCCGCCGACTACGCGCAGGTGCTGGCCGAGTTGAAGAGCGGTGGCGTGCAGCGCGCCACCAAGTTCGCGCTGGCCAAGAAGGTCTTTGCCCACACCGCCGCCTACGACGGCATGATCACCAACTACCTGACGGCGCTCGACGCCGGCGCAGAGAACGCCAGCGCAAAAGTGCCTGCGCGCGCCGAGTACCCCGCCGTATTCAATCTGCAGCTCGTGAAGACGCAGGACATGCGCTACGGCGAGAACCCGCACCAGAGCGCGGCGTTCTACCGCGAGACGACGGTCGCACGCGGCCTGCTCGCCGGCTGGACGCAGCTTCAAGGCAAGGAGCTGTCGTACAACAACATCGCCGACGCCGACGCAGCCTGGGAATGCGTCAAGAGCTTCACCGAGTCAGCCGCGTGCGTGATCGTCAAGCATGCCAACCCGTGCGGCGTGGCCGTCGGCGCCAACGTCGGCGAGGCTTATGGCAAAGCCTTCAAGACCGACCCCACCTCGGCCTTCGGCGGCATCATCGCCTTCAACGCACCGCTCGACGGCCCAACGGCCGAGCAGGTGGCCAAGCAATTCGTCGAGGTGTTGATCGCGCCCGAGATCACACCACAAGCGCGCGAGGTCTTCGCGGCCAAGCAGAACGTGCGCCTGCTCGAAGTGCCGCTGTCTCGCGCGGTGAATGCGCTCGACATGAAACGTGTCGGCGGCGGCCTGCTGCTGCAATCGGCGGATGCGAAGAACGTCGAGGCCTCGGAGTTGAAGCTCGTGACGAAGAAGGCGCCGAGCGCGCAGCAACTGCAAGACTTGCTGTTCGCCTGGAAGGTGGCGAAATTCGTCAAGAGCAACGCCATCGTCTTCTGCGGCGGCGGCATGACGCTGGGCGTCGGCGCCGGGCAGATGAGCCGCATCGACAGCGCGCGCATCGCCGGCATCAAAGCTCAAAACGCCGGCCTGACGCTGCAAGGCTCGGCGGTAGCCAGCGATGCGTTCTTCCCGTTCCGCGACGGCCTCGATGTGGTGGTCGATGCCGGCGCGTCGTCGGTCATTCAGCCCGGCGGCTCGATGCGCGACGCCGAAGTCATCGCCGCCGCCGACGAGCGCGGCATTGCGATGGTGCTGACCGGCGTGCGCCACTTCCGGCATTGAGCGGTTTCCTCCTTCCCCCTGACGGGGAGGGAGCAAAGACATCAGGCCTTCAGCACGAACCCGAGCGCCGCCGGCAACCGCGCGTTCCACGCCGCTTCGTTGTGTTCGGCGCCCGCCGCGGCTTTCGACAGCCAGTCCTTGCCCGCGACATAACCCTTGGCCACGCCGATCGCATCCATGCGCGACTGGTACGGCGCGTACAGCCGATCGAGCCCCTGTGTGCCGTGGTCGAAGTAGAAGCGGTGCGCGCCGGCGCGCGGCAGGTTGGCATCGAACCAGCCGAGCACGGCAGCCGCGAGCGCGATCATCGGCGGCGCGCCCGGGTTGTCGTGCACGCCGGCGATGCGCGTCACTGGCCAGTGCGTGGACAAACACGCAGCGCCGCCGAAGACCTCCGGACGCCGGCACAACGCATACAACGAGGCCAAGCCGCCCATGCTCGAACCCATGACGAGCGTGTCGGCGCGCGAGGGCAGCGTGCGAAAGCGCTGGTCGATCTGCGGCTTCAACTCATCGGCGAGAAAGCGCACATAGGCCTCGGCGGCGAGGTCGGCGCCGGGCAGCGGGAACTCGGCGTCGGCGGCGGCGCGCACATCGGCCGGCAGCGCGCGCAGCGCCGCTTCGGGCGCGTACTCGTACCAGCGCTGCGCCGTGTTGCCGACGGCGACGATGACCGTCGGCGGCACGTCGCCGAGCGCGATCAGTGCCGCCAGCGCTTCGTCCACGCCCCAAGGCACGCCGCCGAACGCGCTGCGCGAATCGAACAGGTTCTGGCCGTCGTGCATGTAGAGCACGCGGTAGCGGCGCGAGCGCTCGCGGTCGTAGCCCGGCGGCAGCCACACCGCGACCGGGCGCGGCAGCAACTTGGTATTGGCCGATGCGATCTCGCCGAGATCGACCAGGCGGCCGGCGCGAGGCGGCGGCTCGGGCGCCTCCTGACGGCGGCTGATGCAGCCCGCGAACAGCGGCGCACTGGCCAGCGCAGCAGCCAAGTGCCGCCGCTTCATGCGGAGAGTCTCGTCATCGTTGTGTTTGTTGTTCTCGCAACTGCGGCTGTGATTGTGATGGATCGCGCGGCCCGGCATGCAACGCCATGTCATTCGACAACCCGGCGCCGAAGACGACGCGCGCATGGCGTGCGTAGGTCGTGTAGGCCCAGCCCCAGTTCATCAGCACGAGCAGGCGGTTGCGAAAGCCGATGAGGAAGAACACATGCGCCGCCAGCCAGAACCACCAGGCGATCGCCCCGGAAAACTTCCACCCGCCCGGCATGTCCACCACCGCAGCCATGCGGCCGATCGTCGCCAGGTTGCCCCAGTCGCGGTACACGAAGGGCGTGCTGTCGCTGCGGCCCGCCAGCCGCGCGCGGATCAGCGTGGCCACATGCGCGCCCATCTGCTTGGCCGCCGGCGCCACGCCGGGCACCGGCTTGCCGTTGGCCTGCATCAGTGTGGCCAGATCGCCGGCGACGAAGACGTTGTGCAGGCCGGGCACGGTGAGGTCGGGCTGCACCTGCACGCGGCCGGCGCGGTCCTGCGGCACGCCGAGCATGGCGCCCAGCGGCGACGCCGCCACCCCGGCGGCCCACAGCACCGTCTTCGCCGGCACGCGCTCGCCGCCGCGCGTGTAGCCCTCGGCGTCGATGTGCTGCACTGCGCTGCCGGTGAGCAGGTGCACGCCCAGCCGCTGCAGTTGCGCCGCGGCCTTGTCGGACAGCGCCGGCGGAAATGTCGCCAGCACGCGCGGCCCGGCCTCGATCAACTGCACCACGGCGCGCGCCGGATCGATGTGGCGGAACTCGTTCTTCAGCGTGTGGCGCGCGATCTCGGCCAAGGTGCCGGCGAGCTCGACGCCGGTGGGCCCAGCACCGACCACGGCAAACGTCAGCCAGGCGTCGCGCTCGCTGCCCTGGTTCTGGCTGCTCGCGTTCTCGGCTTGCTCGAAGGCCAGCAGGATGCGACGGCGCAGCGTCATCGCATCGTCGAGCGTCTTCAGCCCCGGGGCGTGCGCTGCCCACTCGTCGTGGCCGAAGTAGGCATGCGTGGCGCCGCTGGCGACGAGCAGATAGTCGTAAGCCAACGCGCTGCCATCGGCAAGCACGACGCGGCGATCTGCGGTGTCGATGCCGCTGACCTCGCCCATGCGCACCGTGACATTGCGCTGGCCGGTGAGGATGTGGCGCAGCGGCGCAGCGATGTCGCCGGCCGACAGACCGGCGGTCGCCACCTGATAGAGCAGCGGCTGGAACAGGTGGTGGTTGGCGCGATCGACGAGCGTGATCTCCACCGGCGCCGAGGCCAGCGCACGGGTGCACCACAGGCCGGCGAAGCCGCCGCCGATGACGACGAGATGAGGCTGGGTCGAGGTGGCGTCCATGACCAAACCCTAGCTTATTTCTCCCGATGCAGCATCGGGTTCGCTGCGGCTACGATGCTTGCCGGATGACCCGTGCCGAACTGATGGGCCTGCTGCTCAACTTCATCGCTCGCCTGATCACGGGCGCGCAGGGCCATTGGAAGGGCTGCCCGCCGACGGCCGAGCAGCGCGTCTACTTCGCCAACCACCAGAGCCACCTCGACTGGGTGCTGATCTGGGCCGCGCTGCCGAAAGACCTGCGCAGCAAGACGCGGCCGATCGCGGCCCGGGATTACTGGACGTCGAGCCCGTTCAAGCACTGGATCACGCGCGAGGTCTTCAATGCGGTGTACGTCGCGCGGCAGCGCACCGATGATCAGGACCCGCTGGAGCCGCTCGTGGAAGCGCTGAAGCAAGGCGACTCGCTGGTCATCTTTCCCGAAGGCACGCGCAGTAACAAGGGCGACCCGCAGATCTTCAAGAGCGGCCTGTACCACCTGGCCGAGCAGTTCCCCGACGTGCAGCTCGTGCCGGCGTGGATCGACAACGTGCAACGTGTGATGCCCAAGGGCGAAGTCGTGCCGGTGCCGATTTTGTGCACGGTGACCTTCGGCGCGCCGATGAAGCTGGAGCCGAGCGAGGACAAGCGCGGCTTCTTGGATCGGGCGCGCAGCGCCGTGGTCGGCCTGCGGCCGCGGGTGACCTGATGGGTGCGCTGAAGCGTCTTACGCCCGACGAACAAGTCGGCCTCTTGTTCCTGATCCTGTTCGGCGCACTGCTGCTGGTCACGCTCGGCGCCGTCGCGTATGCCCTGCGCACGCACGACGAAAGCGGCGACAACTGGGTGCGCTTCAAGCGCGACCTGCGCGCGCTGTGGGTCGGCACCGTGCTGTTCTGGCTGGCCTGGCTGTCTGGGCCCGTCGGCGCGACGATCTTCTTCGGCCTGTTCTCGTTTCTGGCGCTGCGCGAATTCATCACGCTGCAGCACACGCGGCGCAGCGACCACCGCACGCTGATCCTGGCGTTCTTCATCGTGCTGCCGCTGCAATACCTGATCGTCGGCCTGCAACGCTTCGACCTGTTCACGGTGTTCATTCCGGTCTATGTGTTCTTCGCCGTGCCGGTGGTCAGCGCGCTGGCCGGCGACCCGCACCGCTTTCTGGAACGCAACGCCAAGATCCAGTGGGGCATCGTCGTCTGCGTTTATGGCCTGTCGCACGCCCCGGCGCTGCTGCTGCTCGACTTCGAGAACTACGAAGACCGCGGCGCCTTCCTGCTCTTCTTCCTCGTCGCCGTGACCGTGATTGCGCAACTGGTGCAGGAGCTGGCCAGCCGCTGGCTGCGGCGGCGGCCGCTGGCGCGGCAGATCAGCCGCAGCTTTTCATTCCGCTCCTGGTTTGTCGGTGCGCTGGTCGCGGCCGTGTTCGGCGCTGCGCTCTACTGGATCACTCCTTTCAAGGCCGGGCAGGCGCTGGTGGTGGCCTTCATCGCCGCGGCCTGCGGCACGCTCGGCGAGTTCGTGATGAAGGCCTTGAAGCGCGACGCCGGCGTGCACCAGTGGGGCAACCGCGCCGGCGTCACCGGCGCGGTGGGCTTGCTCGACCGCATCGCGCCGCTGTGTTTTGCCGCGCCGGTGTTCTTTCATTCGGTGCGTTGGTACTTCAAGGTATAGACATGACGGCCCCAAGCTCACTTCGTTCGCGCCCCCCGAGGGGAGCTCAGGCCTCTTGGGACGGCCCGGCGCTGGCCTGGCAGCCCTGATGCGCATCCTCGGCATCGACCCCGGCCTGCAGACCACCGGCTTCGGCGTCATCGACTGCGACGGCCCGCGCCTGCGCTACGTCGCCAGCGGCACGATCAAGACCGCAGCCGTCGATCGCGGCGATTTGCCGGGGCGCTTGAAGATCATCTTCGACGGCGTCTGCGAAGTCGCGCAACGCTACGAGGCGCAATGCGCCGCGGTCGAGATCGTCTTCGTCAACGTCAACCCGCAGAGCACGCTGCTGCTCGGCCAGGCCCGCGGCGCGGCGCTGGCGGCGCTGGTGTCCAAGGAGTTGGTCGTCTCCGAGTACACCGCGCTGCAGATGAAAAAGTCCATCGTCGGCAGCGGCCACGCGAAGAAGGAACAGGTGCAGGCGATGGTGACGCGCCTGTTGTCCCTGCGCGCCGCGCCGGGCACCGATGCGGCCGATGCCCTGGGCATCGCCATCACGCATGCGCACGCCGGTGCATCGATGGCGGCACTGGAGCGCGTGGCGCCGCTGGCGCGGCGGCAGCATGCGCAGTTCAAGCGCGGGCGGGCGTATTGATCGTCAGAAGATCATGTTCCAGATCGCCACGGCCACGTGCCCCCAGATGCCGACGTTGAAACCGACGAGGCCGAACAGCTTGGCGAAGCGCCACAGCATCTTGGCTCGGCGCATGCAGCCCTCTTCGCCGGTGGCGGCGAAGAGCACGACGAAAAACGCCGACGGCAGGAAGGTGCTGATCGTCAGCACGGCCATCGTCCAGTAGAAGTATTTCAAGCCTGCCTCCTCCTCGTCAGAGCAGCACCGCCAATTCTTCGAGCACCAGTATGGCCGCCGCGCCCAGGCCGGCGATCACCGTCCACTTGACGGTGACCAGGCCGCGCTGCCGCCACACTGGATTGCCGGTGGCCACGTAAATCGCAAAGCTGATGAGGCCTGCCGCGAGCAGCAGGCCGAAGATCAAGCGCAGTACAAGCACTCGTTCACCAGGCCGGCGCAAGTTCGGCAAACCCCGCCGGCGCGTCGCGCGCATCGTCGAAGCTGACGATCTCGTAGGCGTCGCGGTCGGCGAGCAGCTTTCTCAGCAGTTTGTTGTTTAGCGCATGGCCGCTCTTGTAGGCGGTGTAGTGGGCCAGCATCGGCTTGCCGGCCACGTGCAGGTCGCCGATGGCGTCCAGGATCTTGTGCTTGGCAAACTCGTCGTCGTAGCGCAGGCCGCCTTCGTTCAGCACCCGCGTATCGCCGAGCACGATGACGTTGTCCATGCTGCCGCCCTTGCCCAGACCATGCGCGCGCATCGCCTCCACGTCCTTCGAGAAGCCGAAGGTGCGGGCGCGCGCGATGTCTTTCTTGTAGCGGCCCGAGCCCATGTCGAAGGACACACGCTGGCCGCTGGCGGTGACCGCCGGGTGGTCGAACTCGATCTCGAACGTCAGCACATAACCGTGGTGCGGCTCGAGCCTGGCCCACTTCATCGCGGCGCCCTCGCCTTCGCGGATCTCGACGGTTTTCTTGACGCGGATGAAACGCTTGGGCGCGCTCTGCAACTCGATACCGGCGCTTTGCAGCAGATAGACAAAACTCGCCGCCGAGCCGTCCAGCACCGGCACTTCCTCGCCGTTGATGTCGATTGCGATGTTGTCCAGGCCCAGGCCCGCACAGGCCGACAGCAGATGCTCGATGGTCTGCACCTTGGGCCCGCCGGGGTCGCCGCCGGGGCTGATGGTGGTGGCCATGCGCGTGTCGCTGACCGTCTCGGGCGACACGGGTATGTTCACCGGCTGCGGCAGATCGACGCGCCGAAAGACGATGCCGCTGTCCACCGGCGCCGGCTTGAAGGTCAGCTCGACTTTCTGCCCGCCGTGCACGCCCAAGCCCACGGCGCGGGTGATGGTCTTGAGGGTGCGTTGCGCAAGCATGCCGAATTGTCCCGCAGCCGGAGAAAGACTGCGGGACATGGCCTCAATCACCTCGATCAGTGAGCTCAATCCGCCTGCTTGCGCAGGAACGCCGGGATCTCGATCTCGTCCATGCCATTCGAAGCCAGCGCATCGACCTTCGCCGCCGCCTGCGTGCGCGCATTGCGCCAGACGCTCGGCGTGGCCAGTTGGCTGTAGTCCTGGCCCGTGCCGTGCTGCGGGTGCTGCGGCTGTTGCTGTTGCGGCACCTGCTGCGGTTGATGCGACATGATCGGCAGGTTGTCGGTGCCGGT
>JANMHY010000467.1:0-7248 GCA_031375525.1 Burkholderiales bacterium | reverse complement strand
GAAGGTTTTGCCAACGCCTACCAGGCGATGCGGGCGTCGTTCGACAAGGCGACGAGCAGCGCGAGCGAGTCCAAGTAGGGCCGCGACTTCACGCCGGCTTCACACGAGCCGCACCGTGCCTTCCTAGCGGATTCATCGCCGCGCGCGACCCTTGCGTTCATGCCACCGGCGGTCGGTGGCGCGACGCGCAAGGAGCGCCACGATGCCCCGCACCCCCGAAGTCGATTTCGTCCGGCCGCAGACCAGCGTCGGGCGCTTCATCCTGGCGATCGCGACATCGCTGTTCGCAGCGCTGCTGATCGTCGCCTGGTCGCCGGCCTATGCCGACGACAGCGAGGCCGCCCGGCCCGAAGGCCCGTACTTCCACGTCACCAGCACCGACCCGGGCGTCGATCGGCTGCCGCTGAAGAGCACCAAGGTCGATGCGCGCATCGTCGGACCCATCGCCGACGTGCGTGTGACGCAGCGCTACAAGAACGAAGGCCAGCGCACCATCGAGGCCAAGTACGTCTTCCCCGGTTCGACGCAGGCTGCGGTGCACGCGATGACGGTGCGCCTCGGCGACCGGGTGTTGAACGCAACGATCCGCGAGAAGCAGCGCGCCAAGCTCGAATACGAGGCGGCGAAAAAAGAAGGCAAGACCGCGGCGCTGCTCGACCAGCACCGGCCGAACGTCTTCCAGATGAACGTCGCCAACATCCTGCCCGGCGACGAGGTGGTCGTCGAGCTGCGCTACACCGAGCTGCTGCTGCCGACCGACGGCCGCTACCGCTTTGTCTATCCGACCGTGGTCGGTCCGCGCTATCACGTGGCGAAGAGCGAAGGTGGCACGTCGTCGTTTCCTGCCACGGCGCATCTGCCCGAGGGGCAAGCGTCGAACACCGCGTTCGATCTCAGCGTCAGCTTCGCGTCGCCGCTGCCGGTGCAAGACATCGAGTCCACATCGCACAAGATCGAGGTCAAGGCCGAGGCCTCTGCGCAAGCCGAAGTGGCGCTCGCCGATGAAGGCAAGCCGGCCAACAACCGCGACTTCATCCTCGAGTACCGCCTGGCGGGCGCCACCACCGCCGGCGGCCTGACGCTCTACCCCGGCAAGAGCGGCGAAGACAACTATTTTCTCGCCCTCGTCGAGCCGCCGCAGGCGATTGCCACGTCGATGATCAACCCGCGCGAGTACGTCTTCGTGGTCGATATCTCGGGCTCGATGCACGGCTTTCCGCTCGACACGGCGAAGGCCCTGCTGCGCCATCTGATCGGCGGCCTGCGCGCCAGCGACTCGTTCAACGTGCTGCTGTTCTCGGGCAGCAACCGCATGCTGTCCGACACGCCGGTGCCGGCGACGCGCGCCAACGTCGAGCGTGCGATCGCGACGATCGACAACATCCGCGCCGGCGGCAGCACCGAGATCGTGCCGGCGTTGGAGCGCATTGCCGCGCTGCCAAAGAACGCTGAAGTGGCGCGCACGGTGATCGTCGTCACCGACGGCTACGTGACCGTCGAAGACCGCGTGTTCCAACTCGTGCGCAAGAACCTCGGCAACAGCAACGTCTTCGCCTTCGGCATCGGCTCGTCGGTCAACCGGCACCTGATCGAAGGCATCGCGCGCGCCGGCCAGGGCGAGCCGTTCGTCGTCACCAAGCCGGAGATGGCCCAAGCACAAGCAGAACGCCTGCGCAAGATGATCGATGCGCCGGTGCTGACCAGCGTGCGCGCGCGCTTCGATGGCCTCGACGTGTACGACACCGAACCGGCGCGTCTGGACGCGCTGCCCGACGTGCTCGGCGGCCGGCCGGTGGCGCTGTTCGGCAAGTGGCGCGGCGAGCCGCGGGGGCAGCTCGTGCTCGACGGCCGCGCCGCCAACGGCGATTGGCAGCAGGTCGTGCCCGCCGTGAAGCCCGACCCGGACGCGCAGGCGCTGCGCCTGTTGTGGGCCCGCCGCCGCATCCAGCAACTGTCCGACGAAGAAGCGCTGCGCGGCGGCAACTCGCAGCGTGATGCGATCACCACGCTCGGCTTGCAGCACAGCCTGCTGACGCAGTACACGAGTTTTATCGCCGTCGATCACATCGTGCGCCACCTCGATGCCGACAACCGTGCCGTCAGCGTCAACCAGCCGTCGCCGTTGCCGCAGGGCGTGAGCAACAACGCCATCGGGACGCTGGGCACCGCGGTGCCGAGCACGCCGGAACCGGCGGCCTGGTTGGCGCTGCTCGTCGTGCTCGGGCTCGTCGTGGCCGGCGTGGCGCACACGCGCCGCCATCGTTGAGGGGCGCGCAATGACACTCGCACACACCCTGCCCTGCCGTCCGATCGTCGTCACTGCGCCGGCGTGGTTGGCGGTTCACGCGCTGGCGCTCTGGCCGCACGGCGCATGGGCGGCGCGCCGCGTCGCCGACGGCTCCGACGATCCGCTCGGCGTCGCTGCCCTCGCCGTGCTGCTGCTGTGGTTGTGGCTGGCGCGCGAGTCGCTGCGCGCCACGCCGCGCCTGGCCTGGCTCGGCGCCGCCGGCGCGTTGACCGTCGCCGCCACCGCGTCGCTGTTCGCCGCACCGCCATTGGCCGCGGCCCTGCTCGCCGCGCTGGCCATCAGCGCGCATGTCGTCGCCTGGCTGCCCGACCGTTCACCACGCGCGGCGCTGGCGGGTTTGACGTTGCTCGCGCTGCCGCTGATCGCCTCGCTGCAGTTCTACGCCGGCTACCCGCTGCGTGTCTTCACCGCGCAGTTCAGTGCCTGGCTGCTGCAAGCCGCCAGCGTCGCCGCCGAGCGCAGCGGCACGGCGATGACGGTGAACGCGCAGCTCATCGTCGTCGATGCGCCGTGCTCCGGCGTGCAGATGGCGTGGCTGGCCTACTTCGCCGCGTGCAGCGTCGCGCTGCTCACTCGTCGGCGCGACGGCGCGTTCCTGCGCCGCCTGCCGCTGGTCGGGCTGCTCGTGCTGGCCGGCAACGTTTTGCGCAACACGACGCTGGTGGCGCTCGAAGCGCGGCCCGAGTCCCTCGCGCCTTGGGCACATGAGGCGATCGGCATCGTCTGGTTGGTGATCGTCGTTGGTCTGGCGGTGCGCTTGATGGCACCCCGTCCCTCGACAAATGCCGGAGTTTGAAGTGAAAAAAACCTGGGCTGACCACGCCGCGGAGCAATGGCCTTTCGCGCTCGTCGCACTGGTGCTGTGGTGCGCGATGTTGCCGCTGGCATTGACGAAGTCGCCGGCCACGCCGACCGCAACGACGCACGGCGAGTGGCCGACGCAGTGGCACGGTCAGTCGCTGCAGCCGCTGGCGATGTCCGCCGTCGAACATCGCTTTGCCGCGCAGTTCCCGGGCCGCATCGCGCGCTTTGCCGTCGCCGACGGCGCCGAGCTGGTGCTGCGCGATGTGAACCGTCCGACGCGCATGCTGCACCCCGCGGCGGACTGCTGGCGCGGCATCGGCTGGCGCATCGACGCCACGCGATTGGAGACCGATGCCGACACCTTGCTGTGGCGCTGCTTCGAAGCCACTCGCCCATCAGCAGACGGAAGCCAGCGTGTTCGCGTCTGCGAGCGCATCGTCGATGCGCAGGGCAATGCCTTCACCGACACCTCGGCCTGGTTCTGGGCCGCGTCGTTGGACCAGAGCGCCGGCCCGTGGCGCGCGATCACCCGTGTGGAGAGTCTGTGATGACATTGCGTCGCTGGTTTGTTGCTGCTGCGGTGTTGCTCACCGTGCTGGTCTCGATCGCCGCGGCACTGGCGGCCATCGCCTGGAACTCGCTTGCGGCCCGCAACACAGAGTGGTCGCACCACGTGCGCTTCACCCTCGCCGGCCACCCGTTCGAGCAAGACGCGAGCATGGCCGTGCTTCTGCGCGCGGCGACGCATCCGCTCGCAGCGCGCCTGATCGATGGCCGCGCGATCACCACCGCGCAAGGCCGCTGGCAGTTGCGTGCACGGCCGGACGGCAGCATCGCCGCGCGCTGCGAGCCGTGCCGCTTTTCGCTGCCGGCGCTCGGCCCGCAGCCGCTCGCAGTCGAGCGGGCCGAGCTGGTGCTGCACAACGACGGCGCCGACCGCTACCGCGGCACACTGCAACTCGGCAAGCAACCGACGATCACGCTCGAAGGCCGCGCCGAGTTCGACCGCTCGGGCCAGCTCGCGATCGAGGCCAGGCTGCCGCCCACACCGATGGCCGACGCGGTGCAGGTGCTCGGCAGCGACTTGCCCGAGCGCAGCAGCGTGCAGGTCAAGGGCACGCTGGCTTTCGCGCTGTCGGCGAAGTCGCAGCACGGGCCGTGGCGCATCAAGCCCGTGGTTGAAGGCTTCGAAGTCGCCGGCCTAGGCACCGAGCGCTTTGCCGACATGCAACGCCCCGCCGCCTGCCGCGTCGATGCGCAGACCAGCGTGCCGACGATCGGCGGCTGGCTGCCACGCGCCGTGATCGCCGCCGAAGACGCGCGCTTTGCCGAGCACCCGGGCTACGATCTGCAGGCGCTGGCCGATGCGTTGCAGCACAACCAGAAACCGGGCGCGGCGATCGCCGGCGCGAGCACGCTGACGCAGCAACTGGCCAAGCTCGTCGTCGCCGGCGACGAGCGCAGCGCGTCGCGCAAGCTGCGCGAGCTGCTGTACGCGGTGGAGATGGAGCGCACGCTCGGCAAGGCGCGCATCCTGCAGCTCTACCTCGCGTTGGCGCCCTGGGGCGACGGCGTCTGCGGGGCCGAGCGCGCGGTGCGTGTGCACTTAGGGCAGCGCGACGCGTCGGCCGTCGGCCCGGTGGCAGCGGCGTGGTTGGCGAGCTTGCTGCCGGCGCCCGATGCCACGCTGAAGTCCGAGCACGCGGCGTTGGAGATCGACCAGGCCCGCGTCGCCCGGGTCATCGAAGCGATGCGCCCGATGTCGCCCGAGCGGCGCGAAAAAGCGCAGGTGGCGCTGCTGTTCTGGAGCCCGCCGACGTTGGCGCGCCTGCGCGAAGCGGCGTCGCCATCGCTCGAAGCCCTGCCGAGTGTTTCTGCCGCGACCACCAACCCAACAGCGCAGACACCGCCGGTTGCACCTTCTCCCTAGTTCTCGATCGCTCCGCACAAGGCCGCTTTGCAGGTTCACCGATGCGGCCTACAGTAGGTCTTCGCGCGCCTGACTCAACCATCAAAGCAGTTCAATGTCGTCATCAGCCCCACTCCTGCGCACCGCCTTCGGCTTGCTCACCGTGCTGTTGATGAGCGCCTGCGCGAGCACGCCGTCGTCGAATAATTCGGGCGTGTTCAGCGCGCCCGGGCCCAACGCAGCACCGGCCGACCCCAACACCGCGCCGCGCGCGCCGACACCGGGCACGCCGTCAGCGACGCCGCTGGCCACCGAGCAGCGCTTCCTCGAAGACTGGTTCCGCGGCACGCCGGTGGTGATCGCCGCGCAGCCGCCGGTGACGCTGCAGCTCGACGTGCCGCTGGCCAACTCGTTCGACGCCGGCAAGTCCGACATCAAGCCGGCGCTCAATGCCGTGCTCGACCGCGTCGCGCAAAGCCTGCTGCGCCAGAGCGCAGCGCGCATCAACGTCAATGCGCCAGCGGACGCCAGCGGCAACGCGGTGCTGGCGCAATCGCGGGCGCAGCGCGTGCGTGATGCGCTGGGCATCAAAGGCATCGCCGCCACGCGCGTCGTCTTGACCGAAACCGTGCGCGCCGGTGGCCCGGTGCAGCTGCGGCTGACGATTCCCGGCGCCGGTTCGCAGCCGATCGCCCGCAACAAGGGCGACGGCGGCTCGGCAACGAAGGCCAGCCCCGTCAAGCCGGCCGGCTGGACCGAGAAGAAACAGTGAGCATCGGTCTGTTCAGGCGGCTTCGAGCGCGCTGAACAGCGGATCGCGCAGCCCGCGCGGCCGGTACGCAGAGACCTTGCGCGCGATCGCTGCGATGTGATCGGGCGTGGTGCCGCAGCAGCCGCCGGCGATGTTCAGAAAACCGCTCTTCGCAAACTCTTCGAGCAGGTTGCCCGTCATCTCCGGCGTTTCGTCGAAGCCGGTTTCGCTCATCGGGTTCGGCAGCCCGGCGTTCGGATAACACGAGACGAAGGTGTCGCCCGCGACCTTGGCCAGCTCTTCGATGTACGGCCGCATCAGCGCTGCGCCGAGCGCGCAGTTCAGGCCCACCGCAAGCGGGCGCGCGTGGCGTACCGAATGCCAGAACGCGGGCACCGTCTGGCCGGAGAGGATGCGCCCCGAGGCGTCGGTGACGGTGCCGGAAATGATCACCGGCAGGCGCTCGCCGGTTTCGGCCATCAACTCGTCGAGCGCGAAGATCGCCGCCTTGGCGTTGAGCGTGTCGAAGATCGTCTCGACGAGGAAGAGATCGCAGCCGCCTTCGAGCAGCCCTTCGGCCTGCTCGCGGTACGAGGCGCGCAACTGCTCGAAGGTGACGTTGCGCGCGCCCGGGTCGTTGACGTCGGGGCTGATGCTGGCCGTGCGCGGCGTCGGGCCGAGCGCGCCGGCCACGAAGCGCGGCTTGTCGGGCGTGCTCGCGGCTGTCGTCGCTTCCTTGGCAATGCGCGCGGCGGCGACGTTCATCTCGCGTGCGACATGGGCCAGGCCGTAATCTTCCTGCGCGATCGAGGTCGCGCCGAAGGTGTTGGTCTCGATGATGTCGGCGCCGGCTGCCAGGTACTGGTCGTGGATCTGGCGCAGCAGGCCGGGCCGCATCAGTTGCAGCAGTTCGTTGTTGCCCTTCAGGTCTTTCTTGTGGTCCTTGAAGCGCTGGCCGCGGAAGTCGGCCTCGCCGAGCTTGAAGCGCTGGATCATCGTGCCCATCGCGCCGTCGATGATGGCGATGCGTTGCGCGAGCAGCGCCGGCAGCGCGGCGCCGCGGGTGAAAGGAGCATCGGACTTCATGCCAAGATTGTAGGCAGATGAAGCACTTGACCCCGCTGCAAACCTGGGAGTACCTGCAAGCGAACCGGCACGCCCTGTTCGTCGATGTGCGCATGGAAATCGAGTACCTCTACGTCGGCCACCCGCCGGGCGTGGTTCATGTGCCCTGGTACGAGTACCCGGAGATGCAAGCGCATGCGCAAGCGGTCGTCGATCAGGTGCGGCGCGAAGCGGGCGGCGATGCGTCGCGGCCGGTGGTGCTGATCTGCCGCTCCGGCAAGCGCACCGTCGAGGCCGGCCTCGCGCTCGAAGCGGCCGGTTTTGCCGAAGTCGTCAACGTGCGGCACGGCTTCGAGGGCGAACTCGACGAGCACTTCCAGCGCGGCCGCCTGAACGGCTGGCGGTTCGACG
>JANMHY010000463.1:0-8616 GCA_031375525.1 Burkholderiales bacterium | reverse complement strand
GCCTGCAGGACCCGACGAGCGGCGAAACCTTCGAAGCCGCGGCGCAAGACCGCTACTACTTCCGCGTCAAAGGCGCCGATCGGCCGACCGCCCTCGGCAGCGACACCGACGCGAAGCCGGTGCGCGACCTCGACCTGACCCGTCTCCTGCAGATCGGCACCGAGGTGCCCGATCGCTGAGCCGCCGGCGCCGGCCGGGCGCCATTTCATTCATCGACCCCTGTTCACCGAAAGGAACGCCATGACGACCAGACTCTCCTGCCTCTACCCCCTGATGCTGCTGGCGGCTGCGGCGGCTTTTGCCGTCACCGCCGCACAGGCCCAGGAGTCGTGGAACTACAAGTCCTACATCAAGGACCAGTACAGCGGCACCTATGACAAGACCAAGTTCCGCACCTCGACGATCTCGTTGAAGGACGAGAAGGACGGCAAGGGCATGTTCCGCATGATCACCGCCGCCTCTCGCCCCGACCCGTGCATCAGCGCCGGCGACCTGCCGGCCGAAGTGGAGCGCAGCGCCGAGACGGTGACGATCACGGTGACGCCGCCGCTGGCCGGCTGCGAGCCGTTCCGCTACGTGATCAAGACCGACGGCAGCGGCGGCGTGCGAATGGCCCGCCGCAACGACCAGTGGGTGCCTGACGGCTTCGATCATGACCTGACGCCCAAGAAGTGAAGCCGCCCGGCGGGCGAGTTCAGACGCCGCCGCCGAACAGCGCCACCGCTTGCTGCACGTCGTTGGGGCTGAGCACGCGCGCCAGCCGCGTCGCCGGATCGACGCACAAGCGGCGCAGCGTGTCGGGTGCAAAGCCGCCGATGCCGCGCAGCGCGCGCACCATCGGCGGCGGCGTTTGCTCGTCGCGGCGCAACGAGTGCTCGATGCGCTGGCGATGGTCCGGCGTCAGCGCGTGATGGACCACGCCGTCGGCATCGACGAGCTCATACATCGGCGCGCGGCACAGCCACAACATGCCGGCCTCGACGATCGCCGGCAGCCAGCGCGCGAAGTACAACTGAACCAGCGCGCCGATGTGGATGCCATCGGCGTCCGGGTCGAACAGCAGCACGATGCGCTCGTAGCGCAGCGCGGCGACGCCACCTTCAGGCGGCGCCACCGCGCTCGCCAGCCCGAGCGCCTGTGCAAGCTGCTGGAACAGCACGTGTTGCTCGACCTTCTCCCGCGACGCGCCCCAGGCATTGAGCGGCTTGCCCTGCAGCGGCAACACCGCCTGCGTGCGCGCATCGCGCACCGCCAGCACCGAGTCCTGCGCCGAGTCGCCTTCGACGAGGATCAGCTCGGCGCCGGAACCGGCACCGTGCAGCTCGCAATCGGCGAGCTTGGCGCGGGCTTGCGAGTAGCGTGCGGGGCCGGGCATCGAGGCTCGATGGGCCTCAACCGAGCAACTCGAGCTCGAAGCGTTTGCGGCCGTGAATGCGATAGACGCTGAAGTCGGCCACGTCGAGCGTGGCGATGCGCGTGATGCCGGTGGCTTCGGCCAGCCAGACCAATTCCAGGTCGGCCCAATCCGGATTCTGGTCTGCGTACTTCTCGAACAACTGGGCGATTCGGGCATAGCCGTTGGCGTCCGGCTGACGCACCTGCAGCACGCCTCGCGCGGGTAGACCCGCCAGCACGGCGCGCAAGCGCGCCGGCAGGAAGAATGCCGACTCGCAGAGCACGGGCGCCACCGTGAGCAAGGCCGCTTCGTTGTTGCGCATCCAGGCGGTTGCCGCGTCGTGGTATGCATCCAGCCGGTCAAACAAGGCCACCAGCACACCGGTGTCCACGATGACCTGCGCGGCCACCGCTGCGGACGCTGCTCGCCTCGGCGTCGCCGGAGGCCGTGGCTTGCGCGACGGCGTCACTTACCGCCTTGGCGCGCCTTGCGCTGGGCGAAGCTCTCGGCGATGCGTACGCGCACGCCCGCCTTGTCGGCACCGTGGCCCAGCGCCACCGCGCCGATCAGGCCCGCCTTCTCGAAGGCGCGGTAGTTGGCGCTGAAGGGGGCCTTGCGTCCAGGCCGATCGCCAACGTTCTTGCCGGCCGGCAATTGGCTGGCCAACAAATATGCTGCCAGGGATTGCTGCACGACCAGGCTCTTGGTCACGCCGGCTTCGGCGCAATAACGCTCGAGCGCCGATTCGAGCGTCTCGTCCAGGCGAACGGTGAGCGTCATGCTGCTTCCTTGAATACAGTGGAACGCATTGTAATACGGCGCCGCCGAGGCGCGGTACTCGCCGGCGGGCGCCTTCTACTCGACCGCCTTCACCATGTCCTCGACCACCTTCTTCGCGTCGCCGAAGACCATCATCGTCTTGTCCATGTAGAACAGCTCGTTGTCCAGGCCGGCGTAGCCCGCGGCCATCGAGCGCTTGTTGACGATCACGGTCTTGGCTTTGTAGGCCTCCAGGATCGGCATGCCGTAGATCGGGCTGCCCTTGGTCATTGCGGCCGGGTTCACGACATCATTGGCGCCCAAGATGATGGCCACGTCGACTTGCCCGAACTCGCCGTTGATGTCTTCCATCTCGAAGACCTGGTCGTAGGGTACTTCCGCTTCGGCCAGCAGCACGTTCATGTGGCCTGGCATGCGGCCGGCCACCGGGTGGATCGCGTACTTGACGCTGATGCCCTTGTGGATGAGCTTCTCGGCCAGCTCCTTGACCGCGTGCTGTGCGCGCGCGACGGCCAGGCCGTAGCCGGGCACGATGACCACCGTTTCGGCGTTGCCGAGCACAAAGGCCGCGTCGTCGGCGCTGCCGCTCTTCACTGGGCGCTTCTCGGCGCTGCCGGCCACCGCTGCACTCGCTTCACCGCCAAAGCCGCCCAGGATGACGTTGAAGAACGAGCGGTTCATCGCCTTGCACATGATGTAGGAGAGGATCGCGCCTGAGCTGCCGACCAATGAGCCGGCGATGATCAGCATCGAGTTGTTCAGCGAGAAGCCGATGCCCGCCGCCGCCCAACCGGAGTAGCTGTTGAGCATGCTCACCACCACCGGCATGTCGGCGCCGCCGATCGGGATGATGAGGGTCACGCCGATGACGAAGGCGATGGCCAGCAACAGCGCGAAATCCATCTTCGACTCGCTGAGCGTGTAGCCGACGATGAAGAACAGCATCGCTAGGCCGAGCGCCAGGTTCAGCCAATGCTGGCCCTTGAACTGCACCGGCGCGCCTTGGAAAAGGCGGAACTTGTAGGTGCCCGAGAGCTTGCCGAAGGCGATCACCGAGCCACTGAAGGTGATCGCGCCGATGGCCGCGCCGAGCGCCAGCTCGAGCCGGTTGCCCGCAGGAATCGCGCCGCCTTTTTCAGTGATCGCAAACGCCCACGGCTCGACGACGGCGGCCACAGCAATGAACACCGCAGCCAGACCGATCATGCTGTGGAAGAAGGCCACCAGCTCGGGCATCTTCGTCATCTCGACCGTGCGTGCGCGCCACGCGCCGTACGCACCGCCGACCACCAGGCCGAGCAGCACCCAGATCATTCCCAGCCCCGAGCCGGCGAGCTTGACGATGAGCGCGGCGGTCGTGAAGACGGCGATCGCCATGCCGACCATGCCGAACAGGTTGCCGCGGATCGAGGTCGTCGGGTGCGACAGACCCTTCAACGCCTGGATGAAGCAGACGCTGGCAATGAGGTACAGCAGCGCGACGAGGTTCAAGCTCATTTCTTCACCTCCGTCGTCTTCTTCTCTTTCTTCTTGAACATCTCGAGCATGCGGCGCGTCACCAGAAAGCCGCCGAAGATGTTGACCGCAGCCAGCGCCACGGCGAGCACGCCCATCGATTTGCCGAGCCAGGTTTCGGTGAGGGCCGCCGCCAGCATCGCGCCGACGATGACCACTGCCGACAACGCGTTGGTCACCGCCATCAGCGGCGTGTGCAGCGCCGGCGTGACGGTCCACACCACGTGGTAGCCGACATAGATGGCGAGCACGAAGATGATCAGGTTGAGAACGGTGGGAGAGACGGCGTCCATGATGTTGTTCCTCAGCTTCGCAGCACTTTTCCGCCCTGCGTGACCATGCACGCAGTGACGATATCGTCGTCGGTGGGAATCGCCAGCGCGGCTTCCTTGGTGACGATCAACTTCAGGAAGTCGAGCAGGTTGCGCGCGTAGAGCGCTGACGAATCGGTGGCCACCAGCGCCGGGATGTTCGTTTCGCCGACGATCGTCACGCCATGCTTGACGACGGTCTTGCCGGCTTCGGTGAGCGGGCAGTTGCCGCCGGCCGGCGCAGCCATGTCGACGATCACCGAGCCCGGCTTCATGCTCTTGACCATCTCCTCGGTGATCAGCGTCGGCGCGGCGCGGCCGGGGATCAGCGCGGTCGAGATGACGATGTCGGCTTGCGCGACGCGCTTGGCGACTTCGATCTTCTGCCGCTCCAGCCACGACGGCGGCATCGGTTTGGCATACCCGCCAACGCCCTCGGCCGCTTATTTATCTGCGGCCGTTTCATAAGGCACGTCGATGAACTTGCCGCCCAGCGATTCGACCTGCTCTTTCACCGACGGCCGCACGTCCGAGGCTTCGATCACCGCGCCGAGCCGCTTGGCGGTGGCGATCGCCTGCAAGCCCGCCACGCCGACGCCGAGGATGACGACGCGCCCGGCCTTGATCGTGCCGGCCGCCGTCATCAGCATCGGCATCAGGCGCTGGTACTTGTCGGCGCCGATCATCACCGCCTTGTAGCCGGCGACGTTGGCCTGTGAAGACAACACATCCATGCTCTGCGCGCGCGACGTGCGCGGCGCGGCTTCGAGCGCGAACGCGGTCACACCGGCGCCGGCCAGGCGCGCCAGGTTGTCCTTGTCGAACGGGTTCAACATGCCCACCAGCACGGCGCCGGTCTTCATGCGCGGCAATTCGTCGAGCGACGGGCTGCGCACCTTCAGCACCAGGTCGGCGCCGAAGGCGCCCGCGCGGTCGGTGATCTCTGCGCCGGCGGCCGTGTAAGCCTCGTCGGTGAAGTGCGCCGCCGCGCCGGCATGCGATTGCACGCGCACCACGTGGCCCTGGGCCTTGAGTTTTTTGGCCGTCTCGGGGGTGACGGCCACGCGGGTCTCGCCCGGCGCCGTCTCGAGCGCAACGCCGATCAGCATGGTGAAAGCCTCCTCGTTGTGTCCTGCGCGCCACCGAGCGCTGCAGGCACTTCAAACAGGGCCGCAGCTTAACCTCCTTGTCGGGGGGATCGGGGCGTGGCGCCGCAACCCATCGATCTGGATAATTCGAGCGCAGCAGACAAGGGCTGCGGAGGGCGGCAGATGGCAGCGAACGTACAACTCGTTTTTCGGGGCGAAGTGCTCGACGGCTTCAAGGCCGACGAGGTGCGACGGCAGCTCGCGCTGGCGCTCAAGCTCGACGAAGCCCGCGTGGCACAACTGTTCACCGGCTCGCGCACCGTGCTCAAGCGCTCGGTCGAGCCGGCGCTGGCGCGCCGCTACGCGGACAAGCTGGCCGGACTGGGCGCCAAGGTGCACCTGGAGCCCAGCGACGCGCCGCCGACGACGGGCTTCGCGCCCTTGCCGGAGCTGCCCGAGGTGCCCGAGTCGGCCACGCCGCCGCCGCCGCCCTGGGGCACGCCGCCGCGGCCGACGCGGCCGGCGCCGCTGTCACCGTTGATGCCACCGCCGGCGCCGGCGCCGATTCCGGCGGCGCGCGACACGGGGCGCGCCGCGCTGGCGCTGGAAGCGGCCGAAGAGGTCACCTGCCCGAACTGCAAAGAGCGCCAGAGCAAGCGCCTGCTGTGCCGCAACTGCTCGACCGACATCGCGATGGCGCTGGCCAACCGGGATGAAGCGCTGGCGCAGGCGCGCGCGGCACGGCAGGAAGCCCGCGACGCACGCCTGGGCCGCCGGCCGGCGGCGCCGCGGGCCGCCGTCACCACGGCCGGCAGCGACAGCGCAGGCGTCTTCGGCCTGACCTTCGACGGCCGCATGGGCCGGCTGAAGTACGCTACCGCCAACCTCTTGCTGACGGCGCTGTTCTACGTGCCGGTGATCATGGCGCTGACACGGCCGACGCTGGAGCGCCTGGCCCTGGTGGCGGTCGCGGCCGTGGCGCTGACGGTCTTCGGCATGCGCCTGGCCGTGCTGCGCTGCCACGACTGCGACAAGTCCGGCTGGTGGGGCATGCTGCTCTGGCTGCCGACGGTGAACTTCATCGTCACCGTGGTGCTGTCCTGCGCGCCGGGCACCGATGGCGACAACGAATACGGCGAAAGGCCGCCGCCGTCGAGCTGGTGGGCCTTCGGCGCCGCGGCGTTCTGCCTGTTGCTGCTGTTCGTGCTGACCTTCTCGCAGGTCATCACGTTCATCGAGCGACAAGGCGAGAACGACGCCGAGGACGATGGCGCGATCACCTTCCAGTCAGACCCGCGCGCGGCCAGCCTGCCGAAGCTGGAAGCACAAGCGGCTTTCAACGAGGCCTACCTGTCGGCCCGAGGTCACAAGGCCTTCGCCACCTCGCCCAGCGGCGGCTGGGGCTGGGCGGCGACGCGGCGCTCGCAGGCCGAAGCCGGGCGCGACGCGCTGCTCGACTGTGAAACGCGCCGGCCGACCTACACCGCGCCGTGTGAGCTCGTCAACATGAACGGCCAATGGGCGCCGGGGCAATGAGCGAGCGTTGGCGACCCAACGTCACGGTGGCCGCGGTGGTCGAGCGCGACGGCCGCTACCTGCTGGTCGAAGAACGCGCGGCCGATGGCCGTCTGGTGCTCAACAACCCGGCGGGTCACCTCGACCGCGGCGAGACGCTGCTGCAAGCGGTCGTGCGTGAAGTACTCGAAGAGACCGCCTGCGTGTTCACGCCGACGCATCTGCAGGGCATCCACCTGGCGCCGTCGGCGACCGACGACGGCGTGACTTACCTGCGCTTCGCCTTTGCCGGCCATGTCGGCGAGCCGCTGCCGGGCCGCGCGCTCGACGACGGCATCCTGCGCGCGCTGTGGCTGACGCCCGAGGAGATCGCCGCCGAACGCGCGCGCCACCGCAGCGCGCTGCTGATGCGCTGCATCGAAGACCACCGCGCCGGCCGGCGTTATCCGCTCGACGTGTTGCAGGCCGACGAATCGTTCTATGCTGCGGCGTCCCTCGACCAGGAGCGCGCCACCATGAGCTCACCGCAGATCGCGCAGAAAGCGCCCTTCCCCGTCGCCGTCGAGGCCGGCAAGGACTACTGGTGGTGCGCCTGCGGGCAGTCGAAGAGCCAGCCGTTCTGCGACGGCTCGCACAAGACGACGAGCTTCACGCCCGTCAAGTACACGGCCGCTGAATCGACGACCGTGTACTTCTGCGGCTGCAAACACAGCGCCAACAAGCCGCTGTGCGACGGCACGCACAAGTCCTTGTAACGCCGGTCGCGCGCCCGGTCCGGATAATCCGGCGCATGAAGCAACGTGTGGTCGTGGGCCTGTCCGGCGGCGTCGATTCCGCGGTCAGTGCCTGGCTGCTCAAAGAGCAAGGCTTCGACGTCATCGGCCTGTTCATGAAGAACTGGGAGGATGACGATGACAGCGAATACTGTTCATCGAACGTCGACTTCGTCGATGCCGCCGCGGTGGCCGACGTGATCGGCATTGAAATCGAGCATGTCAACTTCGCCGCCGAGTACAAGGACCGCGTCTTCGCCGAGTTTCTGCGCGAGTACGAAGCCGGCCGCACGCCGAACCCCGACGTGCTGTGCAACGCCGAGATCAAGTTCAAGGCCTTTCTCGATCACGCGATGCGGCTCGGAGCCTCGAAGATGGCGACCGGCCACTACGCGCGAGTGCGCGAGCGTGACGGTGTGTTCGAGTTGCTGAAAGGCCTCGACCCGGCGAAAGACCAGAGCTACTTCCTGCACCGCTTGAACCAGCAGCAGCTCTCGCGTACGCTGTTCCCGGTCGGTGAGCTGAAGAAGACCGAGGTGCGCCGCATCGCCGCCGAGATCGGCCTGCCGAATGCGAAGAAGAAGGACTCGACCGGCATCTGCTTCATCGGCGAACGGCCGTTCCGAGAGTTCCTGAACCGCTACCTCAGCCATGCGCCGGGGACGATCGAAGACGAGCGTGGCAAGACGCTCGGGCAGCATGTCGGTCTGTCGTTCTACACGCTCGGCCAGCGTCAGGGCCTGGGCATCGGCGGCGTCAAGGGCCGCGGCGATGCGCAGGGCGAGCATGCGCCGTGGTTCGTCGCGCGCAAGGATCTGACTCGCAATGCGCTGGTCGTCGTTCAGGGTCACGAACACTCCGCTTTGCAGTACGGCGCGCTGTCGGCCGACGATGTGAGCTGGACCGCCGGCGCGCCACCCGCGCCCGGCCGCTATGCGGCCAAGACACGCTACCGCCAGGCCGATGCGGCCTGCGCGCTGACGCTGCACGAGGGCGGCTTCGCAATGGATTTCGACCAAGCGCAATGGGCGGTGACGCCGGGCCAGAGCGCGGTGCTCTACGACGGCGAGGTCTGCCTCGGCGGCGGCGTGATCGCGTCGGCGCGGCTCGCCGCGCGCGCCGCGCCCGAAAAGGCCGCCGCATGACGACCGCCGCCTACGGCCAGCATGGCCTGGCGATCGAGCAGCGCTATGACGATGACAGCGGCGCGCCGTTCATGCTCGGCACGAGCCGCTCGC
>JANMHY010000459.1:0-3084 GCA_031375525.1 Burkholderiales bacterium | reverse complement strand
GTGGCCGGCCACCGGCGTGGCGCCGAAGCGCGAAATGAAAAATGCCATCGACGCAAAACCGGTGACCTAGATCAGCACCGAGCCGCCCATCGGGATGCCGAGCTTCAACTGCGCCGCCAGCGCAGGCCAGTTCGGTGGCCGCAGGCCCTGGCCGAAGATCGCAAACGGCGCATAGAACGGATCGCGCCGCAGCACCAACCACGACGCCAGCACCACACACCACATCGTGATCGCGGTCGACAGGCCGCAACCGGCGACGCCCATCGCCGGCAGCGGCCCCGCGCCATGCACCAGCAGCGCGGCCAGCGGCAGCTTGAGTGCGAGGCCCGCGAGCTGCAGCACCATCACCGCCTTCGGCCGCGAGACTGCGTTGTTGAAGCCGCGAAAGGCCGCGAACAACAGGCCCGCCGGCAGCGCCAGCGCGAGCATGAGCAGGTACTGCCGCAGCTTGGCCGTGACCTCGGGCGTGGCCCGTGCGAGTGCGATGAACGGCTGCGGAAAGACCAGCAGCACGCTGCCCAGCAGCGCCAGGCCGAGCGCCAGCCACACCGCCTGGTGCAGCTGATCACCCGCGGCCGCAAGACGCTTGGCGCCGAAGAGCTGGCCGACGATCGGCCCGACCGCGAGCACCACGCCCATCAAGCCGATGAAGACCGTGATGTAGGCCGCCGAGCCGACGGCCAGCGCCGCCAGGTCCGTTGCCGAGTAGCGTGCCACCAGCACCGTATCGACGGTGGCGAACAGCACCATCGCCACCTGGCCCATGAACACCGGCCACGCCAGCGGCACGATGCGCGCCACGCTGGCGCGCCACTGAGACCAACGACTCAAGCGTTGCTCCGCACGATGGCGGAGACAGGGTCGGCAAACGACGCGGCATCCGGATGATCGACACCGCTGGCCAGGCGCGCGCGCTCGGCGTAGCGGTTGAAGCGCCATGCCGTCGCTGCCATCGTGATGCGCCGCCAGACGACGCGCTTTTCGCTCGGCGACATCGCCGGCCAATGCTGCACCTCGCCTTCGGTGCGGCCGCAGCCCTTGCACACCGCGTCGCCCTGCGAGGTGGAGCAGATGGCGATGCACGGCGCATCGGGTGTCGTCGCATACCAGTCGAGCCAGGCTGCTCTGGCCTTGGCCGGCATCGAGTCTTCGTCGCACTCGTGCTCGCGGTAATAAACCATCAGCGCATAGACCTCGGCCAGTGCGCGCACCTGCGAGCACGCGGTGATGCCGTCGGGCGACGGCGAGCGCTCACGCCACCAGTTGATGGCACGTTCGACGTCGGTGATGTGGATGCCGGCCATGCCGCACTTCTGCAGGGCGCAGTGCTTTCGAAAAGAGGGCGCAAAGCATAGCGCCCGCGTCGTCGCGGGCGCCGTTGGAAGGAGCGCGGGTGTCTAGGAGGTCTTGTCGGTAGCGGGCGGGGCATCGCCCTGCGCCGGCTCTTGCTCGGGCGCCGGCTCACCGCCGGTCGTCTTGCGCTGCGCCTTCTCTTCTTTCTTGCGCTTCTTCGCCAGCTCGCGCTGGCGCTTCTCGAACTGGTAATTGGGTTTTGCCACGGGGCTTGCCTCTGCGGGTTGTGCGTCACCCACGATACCTCATGCGCGCGAGGCTCTACTTCGCGTTGTTGGCGGTGTAGTTGGCCGGCAGCCAGCGGTAACCCTTGCCGTCGGGCCGCAACTGGCCGATGCCGGGGAACGGCACATGCGCCACGGCCACGAAGTAGCCGCTCTTCGCCGCGTCGGTGTAGGCCTTCTGGCGCTGCGCACGCGCGGCCTTGGGGTCGAAGTCGAACTGGATCGTCACGCTCGGGTCAGCGAACTGCACCGCCGCAACGTGCATCAGGTCGCCCCACATCACCATCTTCTGGCCGCCGCTTTCCACCACATAGACGGCGTGGCCCGGCGTGTGGCCGGGCGCGGCGAGCGAACGAATGCCGGGCGTCAATTCGACCGCGCCGCTGAAAGGTTTGAAGCGGCCGGCATCCACGTAAGGCTTCAACGAAGCCATCGCGCCCTTGAAGAAATCCTTCATCGCCGCCGGCGCCTTGTCCATCGTCGCCTGATCGAGCCAGAAGCCGCCCTCTTTCGTCTCGGCGCGCACCGTGGCGTTGGGAAACGCCATCTTGCCGTCGGCCGTGGTGAGGCCGCCCACATGGTCGGCATGCATGTGCGTGATGTAGATCTCGTCCACCTGCTCCGGCGTGTAGCCCGCGGCGCGCAGGTTGGCCAGCAGCTTGCCCAGCGTCGGCCCGAACAGACCCGCCGCGCCGCTGTCGATCAGCACCAGCTTGCTGCCGGTGTTGATGAGAAAGCCGTTGACCGATGTCTCCACCGGCGCTTTGAGGTACTGCTTGGCCAGTGCCGCATTCACCTTGGCTGGCGTGGTACCGGTGAGCAGCTTGTCCATCGGCAGGTCGACCGTGCCGTCGGACAGCGCAGTGACTTCGAAGCTGCCCACGGGCATGCGGTACCAGCCGGGGGCCTGCCCCTTTTCTTGGGGGCTGGCGGCGTGGGTGAGGGGGGCTGCGGCGAGCGCGAGTGCAGCGAGCAGTGGGAACAGCAGTTTCATGAGCGAGGAGCCATCCTTGTTGTGATTGCAAAAACGCAGGCCACGCAGCGAGCAGACGCTGCAAAGCAGGCAGCTACTATCCGCCCGCCACCGAGTGCTCGCCGATGACAGCCGCAAAGCCCTTACGCATGACCAGCTCGAAAACCGGGCTGGGGGAGCGCTTTGCCGGGCGCAGATCGGTGGCCGTCTCGCTGCGTGGTATGCGCAACGCCGTGCTTGACGAAGCCGCAGCGCGCAACCGTGTGCCCTCGCGCAAAAAGAAGACACGCAGCCGATGAGCCAAGTCCTGATCAACCAGTACCTTGGACAACTCGACCGCTTGAAGAAGGTCGGTGGCACGCACCGCGAATCGGTGGTGCGCGAAGCGTTCAAGGACTTGCTCAAGGGCTGGGGCCGCCAGCATGACCTGACCTTCATCCCCGAATACAAGCTCGACAGCGCCACCAAGGACACACGCTTCGTCGATGGCGCGCTGCTGCACGAGTTGCGCGTGCCCTTCGGCTACTGGGAAGC
>JANMHY010000450.1:0-9449 GCA_031375525.1 Burkholderiales bacterium | reverse complement strand
CCAGCACCACGTCGGCCGCTTGCGAGCGTGTGGCCTCGAAGTAGTAGAAGCTGCCTTCGCCCAGGGCCACGGCCACGTCGGACTTGGCGCCGGCTTGCGCTGCGCCGAGAAAGCATGCCGACAGGCCGTTGGTGCTGAGCTCGACGCTCGATGCCGCGGCGCCCCCCGGCGTGGCGAACTTCACCGTCGAGGTGGCGGCCGGCGTCGGGTCGATGCAGCGTGAAGCGGGCGGTGGCGGAGGAGGTGGCGGAGGAGGAGGCGGAGGCGGGGGGGGCGT
The DNA here is from genome assembly GCA_031375525.1 of Burkholderiales bacterium. Classification (GTDB taxonomy): domain Bacteria; phylum Pseudomonadota; class Gammaproteobacteria; order Burkholderiales; family Burkholderiaceae_C; genus CADEEN01. Next base: position 9,172 of record JANMHY010000450.1, on the reverse strand, counting down.
GGTGCCGGGGGGCGGCGTGGTGCCCCCACCACTGCTGCCGCCACCACCGCCGCACGCGAGGAGCAGCGCCGTGGACATCGTGGCCGCAAAGGCTACGAGCAGACGCAGGCGCTGGCTGCGGGTTGTCGGCGAAGCGTCCTGATGCATCGGCGGCAAGGCGTGCTACCAGCGGTGGATGCCGACGCCACCGGCCATCGCGTCTGCGTTGACGCCGCGCGCGGTGATCGCGGCGCGCACGTCGGCGAGCGGGTAGTGGAACGTCTGCAGGCCGAGGTTGATGGCCGCATGCGGCCCTGTACCGCTGACCGGGTGGCCGTGCAGCATCGGCATCGCCGGCGCGTTGCCAAAGGCGCCGGGGTTCAGCGCGTTCGACACGATCATCGAGCCGCTGCTGTCGTTCGCCACGACGTACACCACCGGGTCGGCGCCGCGGTAGTCGACCGCGAAGCCGTAGTACTGCGTCTGCGCCAGACTCAGCGTGGACGGGGAGAACGGCGCACCCACCTGGACCAGCCGCACGAACACGCCGCCGACGGCGTTGACGGTCATCGACGACGGCGTGATGTTGGCCAATGTCGGCGCGGGCGGCGAACCGCTGACGTAGGCGGCGTAGTCCGAATCGCCAGGATCGATGTAGCAGCAGTACGGGTCGATCTGCGCCAACGGCGTGATGATGCCCTGGCCGATGTTTGGCAGCTCTGTGTTGCTAAAGCTGGCAAAGCGGCGCGTCTCGAAGTAGCGGAACTCGCCGGGCCGCACGCCGACGTTTGCGCGCACCGCGCGCTTGCGGCAGCGCTCCGCGGCATCGACGGCGCTGCCTGTCGGTGGACCGGCGTAGATTGGGTCGCTGAACACGCCCGTCTTGGCGACGCAATCGGCGTTCACCTCGCTGCCGAACGTGATCGACAGCCCGTCGGCTTCGATGCGCACACCGGCGCTCTTGCCCGGCTCGTTGGCCATCAGGCTGCGCAGCGGCAGCAAGGCCCCGCCCACGCCAGCCAAGTTCCCCAATTGCACGCCGTCGTTGACGCCATTGTTATCGCTGTCGGCCTTCGTCGGATTTGTTCCCAGACCCGCTTCTGCACCGTCGGCCAGGCCGTCGCCGTCGGTGTCGCCGTTGCCGGGTTCGGTGCCGGCCGCCTTCTCTTGCGAGTACGTCAGGCCGTCGTTGTCGTCGTCGGTGTCGGCCGTCTCGGCCAGCACGAGCAGGCTGAACGTCGATTGAGCGGACTTGCCGTTGGCCGGGTTGGTGACGTTGGCGGTCAGCGTGTGTTCGCCTGCGGCCAACGCGGTGGCCGCGGTGTTGAGCGCCAGCGTGTTGCCGCTGCCGCGCGACGTGCCGGCCTCGTCTTTCCAGTCGACGGTGCCGGTGCCGGGATTGCCGCTCACGGTGACCGCAAACGCTGCCGGCAGAGGCGTCGCATCGCTTTTGCGGACGACGGCACGCGTTGCGCCCTGCGCCGACAGCGTCGGTGGCGTTTGATCGACCGGCGGATCGCTGCTGCCGCCACCCCCGCCGCAGGCGAAGAGCAGAGCGGTGCAAAAGGTTGCGGCAAGCAGGCGTAGAGGAGTCGCGTTCATGGCGAAAGAGTTTATGGGTTGCGCCCTGGCCAAAGGTCACTATCCGTGTCGCCGTGGGCGCGCTGCGACAACATTGCACACTTGCGTCGCTTAAACTGCCTCGAATGCGGGTGTAGTTCAATGGCAGAACGGCAGCTTCCCAAGCTTCATACGAGGGTTCGATTCCCTTCACCCGCTCCAAATTTCTGATGAGCCGAACGGCCACCGCCAAACCCACCGCCACGATGCTCGCCGTCGGACTCGACGTGCCGGGCGCCACTTGTTGCGCGACGCTGGACGAGGCTGCGACGCACCTGCGCGAGGTCGCTTTCGAGTCGATGCTGGCCGCCGTGCCGGCGGCCGATCTGCTGGCCTGGCCGGCGCTGTCGCATGCCGTGCTCGACACCGCGGTCGTCGCCGTGCTGCCGATGCCTGCCGACGCCACGCTGCAATTGCAGTTGCTCGAACGTGGCGTGCAGGACATCGTCGTGCCTGGCGACGCGCCGGCCGATGCGCTGCGCCGCCGCCTCGAGATCGCGCTGCAGCGCAAGGCGCTCGACCGCGTGGCGCGCAAGGCCTTCGCCACCGATCTGGCCACCGGCCTGCCGAACCACACGCAACTGCTCGAGCACATGACGCACCTGGTGGCGCTGCGCGAGCGCGAGCCGGCGCCGATGGCGGTGATTGCGCTGCGCGTCGAAGGGCTGGCGGCTGCGCGCGATGCGCTCGGCCTCGAATCGTCGAACGTGCTGCGGCGCAAAGTGGCAGTGCGCCTGCGCGCGTCGTTGCGCGCCAGCGATGTCGTGGCCTCGATCGGCAACGACTCGTTCGTCGTGCTGTTGGCCTGGATCGATTCGCCCGCCGACGGCCAACGCGTCGCCAAGAAACTCGTCGATGCGTTGCACCAGCCGTTCTCGGTGGCCGGCAACGACCTCGCGGTAACGGTTCACGCCGGCTTGGCGCTGTACCCGGAGCACGGCAAGACGGCCGACCTGCTGCTGCGGCGCTCGGTGGGGCAGGCGGCGAGTCTGGCGTCGATGGGCGGTGAGGGCATTGGCTCGGCGATTGAACGCGGCCAGGCGCCCGCAGCGAACGACACCTCGAACTGACGACCCCTCGCTCGCTGCGCGAGCACTCCCCCGAGGGGAGGCTCGGGCCGGACGCTTGGGAGCGGCCCGGCGCTGCCCCGAGCCCGTGAGGCCCGCTGCGATAATCGCAGCCTATGAAAGCCTCCGAAATCCGTTCCACGTTCCTGTCGTTCTTCGAGTCCAAGGGCCACACCGTCGTCGCCTCGTCGCCCGTCGTGCCCGGGGACGACCCAACGCTGCTGTTCACCAATGCCGGCATGAACCAGTTCAAGGACGTGTTCCTCGGCTTCGACAAGCGCTCGTACACGCGCGCGGCGACGGCGCAGAAGTGCATCCGCGCGGGTGGCAAGCACAACGACCTCGAGAACGTCGGCTACACCGCGCGCCACCTGACGTTCTTCGAGATGCTGGGCAACTTCAGCTTCGGCGACTACTTCAAGCACGACGCGATTCAGTTTGCGTGGGAGCTGCTGACGACTCGCTTCAAGCTGCCGAAAGAAAAACTCTGGGCGACGGTCTATGCCGAAGACGACGAGGCCTACGGCATCTGGTTGAAAGTCATCGGGCTGCCGGCCGAGCGCATCGTGCGCATCGGCGACAACAAGGGCGCCCGCTACATGTCCGACAACTTCTGGATGATGGGCGACACGGGGCCTTGCGGTCCGTGCAGCGAAATCTTCTACGACCACGGCCCGGCGGTGGCCGGCGGCCCGCCGGGATCGCCTGAGCAGGACGGCGACCGCTATGTCGAGATCTGGAACAACGTCTTCATGCAGTTCAACCGCACCGAAGACGGTGTGATGCACAAGCTGCCCAAGCCGAGTGTGGACACCGGCATGGGGCTGGAGCGCTTGAGCACTGTTCTGCAGGGTGTGCACAGCGTGTTTCAGATCGATCTGTTCATGCGCTTGCTCGATGCGGCGAAGAAGGCAGTGGATGGTGCGGGCGGCGGCAACTGCGATCGCGAGTCGCCGTCATTGAAGGTCATCGCCGACCACATCCGCTCGTGCGCGTTCACCGTCGCCGATGGCGTGATCCCCGGCAACGAAGGCCGCGGCTACGTGCTGCGGCGCATCGCGCGGCGCGGCATTCGGCATGGCTACAAGCTCGGGGCGCGCAAGCCTTTCTTCCACGCGCTCGTGGCGACGCTGTCCGCCGAGATGGGCGACGCGTACCCCGACCTGCGCCGTCAAGCGCAGCGTGTGACCGAGGTGCTGAAGCAGGAAGAAGAGCGCTTCTTCCAGACGATTGCCAATGGCATGGAAATTCTCGAGATGGCGTTGGCCGGTGGTGCGAAGCAGATCGACGGCGACCTCGCCTTCAAGCTGCACGACACCTTTGGCTTCCCGCTCGACCTCACGGCCGATGTCTGCCGCGAGCGCGGCGTTACCGTCGATGAAGCGGGCTTCAACGCCGCGATGCTGCGCCAGCGCGAGCAGGCACGTGCGGCGGGCAAGTTCAAAGCCGCGCAAGGACTGGCCTACAGCGGCGCCGATACGGCGTTCGACGGCTACGAGCATCTGACGGTCGAGGGTGCGAAGGTCACGGCTTTGTATGTCGATGGCGCCGCGGTCAAACAGGCGAAGGCCGGCGACGACGTCGTCGTCGTGCTCGACAAGACACCGTTCTACGCCGAGTCCGGCGGCCAGGTCGGCGACGCGGGTGAGCTGCGCAATGCGACCACGCTGGTGAAGATCGAAGACACGACGAAGATTCAGGCAGCGGTTTTTGGCCACCAAGGCCGCATTGTCGAAGGCGAGTTGAAGGTCGGCGACACGTTCACCGCACGTGTCAACGCCGAGCAGCGCGCCAAGACCGTGCGCAATCACTCCTCCACGCACCTGATGCACAAGGCGCTGCGCGAGGTGCTGGGCGCGCATGTGCAGCAGAAGGGCTCGCTCGTCAACGCCGAGCGCACGCGCTTCGACTTCAGCCACAACGCGCCGCTGACCGACGCGCAGATCGCAAAGATCGAAGCCCTCGTCAACGCCGAGGTGCTGGCCAACGCCGCCACGCACGCGCGCGTGATGGCGATCGACGACGCGCAGAAGACCGGCGCGATGATGCTATTCGGCGAGAAGTACGGTGACACGGTGCGCGTGCTGGACATCGGATCCAGCCGCGAACTCTGCGGCGGCACGCATGTGCAGCGCACGGGAGATATCGGCCTGTTCAAGGTGGTGGCCGATGGCGGTGTCGCAGCCGGTGTGCGCCGCATCGAAGCGGTGACCGGGGACAACGCACTGGCCTATCTGCAGCAGCTCGAAAGCACGGTCGGCAGCGTTGCTGCGTCGCTGAAGGTGACGCCGGCGGAAATCGGCGCGCGCGTGGTCAGCGTGCTCGACCAGGTGCGCGCGCTCGAAAAGGAGGTCGCGCAACTGAAAGGCAAGCTGGCGTCATCGCAGGGCGACGAGCTGCTGTCGCAAGCGGTCGACGTCAAGGGCATCAAGGTCCTCGCCGCCACGCTCGACGGCGCCGACGCGACGACGCTGCGCGAAACGATGGACAAGTTGAAAGACAAGCTGAAGAGCGCGGCCATCGTGTTGGCTGCCGTCGATGGCGGCAAGGTGCAGATCGCCGCTGGTGTCACGGCCGATCACACGGCCAAGGTCAAGGCCGGCGAGCTCGTCAACTTCGTTGCCCAGCAGGTCGGCGGCAAGGGCGGCGGCAAGGCCGACATGGCGATGGCCGGCGGCACCGATGCCGCGGGCTTGCCCAAGGCACTGGCCTCGGTGGCGGCGTGGGTTAGCGAACGTGCCTGACCCGAGCATCGTGATCCGTCGCCCGCGTCCCGACGACGCAGCGGCGATGGTCGCGATCATGGGCGACCTGGACGTGTTGCCGGGCCTGCTGCAACTGCCGTATGCGACCGAGGCGGCATGGACGAAGCGCATCGAGGAAATGCCGGTCGGGCCGACGACGGCTGAGCTGTTCATCGTTGCCGAGCGCGGCGGCGAGGTCGTGGGCAATGCCGGTGTGCACCCCGTGCCGCATGTGCGTCGCCGTCACACGGCGGGCATCGGCATGGCCGTGGCCAAACATGCACAGGGCCAGGGCGTCGGCACGGCGATGATGGCGGCGATCGTCGATTGGGCCGACAACTGGGCGCAACTGCTGCGCCTCGAACTCACCGTCTACACCGACAACGCTGCCGGTCTGGCGCTCTACCGCAAGTTCGGCTTCGCGCACGAGGGCACGCACCGCGCGTTCGCGCTTCGCAACGGCGTCTATGTCGATGCGCATTGCCTGGCACGGCTGCACCCCAACCCGCCCGAATTGCCCTGACGCTGGCCGTGGTTGCGGCCACCGGCCGAAGGGTCGCATACTGGTCGCACCATGAACATCTACGAGCAGGACCTCGACAAGACCGCCGCCAACTTCGTGCCGCTGTCGCCGGTGAGTTTTGTCGAGCGCAGCGCCGAGGTCTTCGGCGATCTGCCGGCGGTCGTGCACGGTGCGCGCCGCTACACGTGGGCCCAGACGCGCGAGCGCTCGGCGCGGCTGGCCGCGGCGTTGCGCGCCTTGGGCATCGGCCGCGGCGACACGGTCAGCGCGATGCTGCCCAACACGCCCGAGATGGTGGAGGCGCATTACGCGGTGCCGGCGCTGAACGCCGTGCTCAACACGCTCAACACGCGCCTGGATGCACCGCTGCTGGCCTGGCAGATGAACCACTGCGAGGCCCAGGTGCTGATCACCGACCGCGAGTTCGCGCCGGTGATGGCGCCAGCGCTGCGCCTGTTGCGCGAGGAGCATGGGCGCACGCCGATCGTGATCGATGTCTGCGACAGCGAGTACGGCGGCGCCGGCGAGCGCATCGGCGAACACGAGTACGAAGCGCTGCTGCAAGCGCACGCGCCGCTGCCGCACCTGGAAGGGCCGCGCGACGAATGGGATGCCATCGCGGTCTCGTACACCTCGGGCACCACGGGTGATCCGAAGGGCGTTGTCACGCATCACCGCGGCGCCTACCTGAACGCGGTGTGCAACGCAGCCACCTGGACGATGCCGCACTTTCCGCGCTACCTGTGGACGCTGCCGATGTTCCACTGCAACGGCTGGTGCTTTCCGTGGACGGTGGCGATGCTCGGCGGCACGCATGTCTGCCTGCGACGCGTCGATGCGCCATCAATCCTCGGCGCGATGCGCGAGCACCGTGCCGACCACTACTGCGCTGCGCCGATCGTGCACAACCTGCTGATCAATGCCGACGCTGCATTGCGCGAAGGCATCGGCTGGCGCGTGCGCGGCATGGTGGCCGGCGCGGCGCCGCCGGCGGCGATGATCGAAGGCATGGCCAAGATCGGCTTCGACATCACGCATGTCTATGGCCTGACCGAGGTCTATGGCCCGGCCGCGGTGGCCGTGAAGCGCGAGCAGTGGGCGCAGGAGAGCCTGTCCGAGCAGACGCGATTGAACGGCCGCCAAGGCGTGCGCACCATGCTGCAAGAGGGCATGACGGTGCTCGATCCGGAATCGATGAACGAAGCGACGGCCGACGGCCAGGCGATGGGCGAGATCATGTTCCGCGGCAACATCGTCATGAAGGGCTACCTCAAGAACCCGTCGGCCACCGCGGCGTCGTTCGCCGGCGGCTGGTTCCACACGGGAGACCTGGCGGTGATGGAGCCCGACCGCTACGTCAAGATCAAAGACCGCAGCAAGGACGTGATCATCAGCGGCGGCGAGAACATCAGCTCGATCGAAGTCGAAGACGCGCTGTACCGCCACCCGGCCGTGATGGCCTGCGCCGTGGTCGCGCGGCCCGACGAAAAGTGGGGCGAAACGCCGCTGGCTTTCATCGAACTCAAGGCCGGCGCCACGGCGAGCGCGGAGGACTTGAAGGCGCATTGCCGCGGCCTGCTCGCCGGCTACAAGGTGCCGCGCGAGTTCCGCTTCGAGGAGATTCCGAAAACCTCCACCGGCAAGATCCAGAAGTTCATGCTGCGCGAACGCGCCAAGTCGTCGAGCGCGATCGAGTGAAGACCGTGCTGACCACCGAAGAGCCGCTCGTCATGCGCAGCCAGGATGCGCGCGGCGTTGTCACGCTGACGCTCAACCGGCCGCAAGCCTTCAACGCGCTGTCCGAAGCGATGCTGGCCGCGCTGCAGCGCGAGCTCGATGCCCTGGCGGCTGACGAGTCAGTGCGCGCGGTCGTGCTCGCTGCTACGGGCCGCGCCTTCTGCGCCGGGCACGACTTGAAGGAGATGCGCGCCGAGCCGTCGCTGGCTTATTACCAACGCCTGTTCGCGCAATGCACGGCCATGATGCTGGCGATCCAGCGCCTGCCCGTGCCGGTGATCGCGCGCGTGCAAGGCATCGCCACGGCGGCCGGCTGCCAACTCGTCGCGCAATGCGACCTCGCAGTCGCCGCACGCAGCGCGCGCTTTGCCGTCAGCGGCGTCAACCTCGGCCTGTTCTGCTCGACGCCGAGCGTGGCGCTGTTTCGCAACGTCACGCGCAAGCAGGCCTTCGAGATGCTCGTCACCGGCGAGTTCATCAGCGCCGAGCAGGCGCGCGAGCGCGGCCTGGTCAACCGCGTCGCCGACGACGACGCGCTCGACGCCGAGGTGGCGACGCTGGTCGACAGCATCCTGGCCAAGCCGCGGATTGCCGTGGCGATGGGCAAGGAACTGTTCTACCGCCAGGCCGAACTCGGCATCGCCGCGGCGTACGAGGCGGCGGGGCAGACGATGGCGTGCAACATGATGGAGCCCGACGCGCTGGAAGGCGTGCAGGCGTTCCTGGCGAAGAGGAAGGCGGTGTGAATCGATGCGTCGTCGCGCGCACGGGCAGGCCCATCGGCGACCTGGTCAAGGCCACCATCTCCGAGCAGCAGTTCATCATCGAGCAACTCGAACACTACATCTCCGGGCAGCGCGACTGACGCCCGGTGGCGTCGGCGCGGCTGTCGCCGCCATGCACGACAGCGACAAGATCGAAACGGTGATGCGTTATCACGAGCGGACCAAGCATCACTTCAACCGCTATGCGAGCGGGCCCGGTTCGCTCGATTGGGCGAACCAGCCGAATCCGTTTCGCCGCTACGCAGGTGCGCCACTGGTTCAGCTGCCGCTGCTCGGCGCCGGCGACGAGCCGCGGTCGCCGCGCTACGAGGACCTGTACCGCCCGGGTTCAGTGCCGAGCGCGCCGTTCACCATCCGCTCGCTGTCGCGATCGATGCAGTACGCGCTGGCCATTTCCGCCTGGAAGCAAGCCGGCGCCACGCGCTGGGCGCTGCGCTGCAATCCGTCGAGCGGCAATCTGCATCCGACCGAGGCCTACCTGCTGATCGGAGCGCTGCCCGGGCTCGACGACGAGCCTGGTCTGTACCACTACGCAGCACGCGAGCACGCGCTCGAACGGCGCGCGGACTGCCACGCCGCGCTGTTCACGGCGTTGATGCGTGAGTTTCCGGCGCAGGCCTTTCTGGTCGGGCTGTCGTCGATCCATTGGCGCGAGGCGTGGAAGTACGGCGAGCGCGCATTCCGCTATTGCCAGCATGACCTGGGGCACGCCATCGG
>JANMHY010000428.1:0-8713 GCA_031375525.1 Burkholderiales bacterium | reverse complement strand
CTGGCCGCTGCGCAGTCGCTGGCGCAGCGCTTCGATTGCACGGTGTTGCTCAAGGGCTCGGGCAGCGTGATTGCCGCGCCGCGGCGCACGCCGGTGATCAACCCCACCGGCAACGCGCGGCTGGCCGGCGCCGGCACGGGCGATGTGCTCGCCGGCTGGCTCGCGGGCCTGTGGTCAGCGTCGTCGGCCAGCGGCGCGCCGGCCGACGCCGTCGTCGCCGCGCGCGCTGCGGCCTACTGGCATGGTGCTGCGGCATCGCGCGGCGACCCGTCGGCGCCGCTGACGGCGAGCGCGCTGCTCGCCGCGCTATCGGACTAACGCCGCGGCTTCTTCGCGCCGGCGGTCTTCGATCTGGAACTTGTCTTCGCCGATGCGTGGGCCGGCTTGTCCTTGCCGCGCGCCGCGGCGCGGACCTCACGGTCGCGCAGCCGCACCACCGCGAGCTCTTCGACTGCGCTCGCCGATGACGGCAATGCGGCGTTGCGCCGGCCGCGCGAGAGCAGCTTGTCGCCACCGCCTTCGCCGACGAGACGGAAATCGATCTTGCGTGCGTCGAGATCGACGCGGCTGACCTGCACGCGCAACTTCGAGCCCGCGCCGTGGCGGATGCCCGTGCGCTCGCCGCGCAGCTCCTGGCGCACGTCGTCGAAACGCCAGTACTCGCCGCCGAGTTCGCTGATGTGCAGCAGGCCTTCGACATAGAGCTCGTCGAGTTGCACGAACAGGCCGAAGCTCGTCGCCGCGGTGACGGTGCCGGCGAACTCTTCGCCGAGTTTGTCGCGCATGAAGCGGCACTTCAGCCAGGCCTGCACATCGCGCGAGGCTTCGTCGGCGCGGCGCTCGTTGGCACTGCAATGCGCGCCGGCGCCTTCCCAGGCTTCGGTTTCCTGCACCCGCGGCGGCGGCGGCTTGCCGCCCTTGCGAACGACCGACGCGTCTTCGAGCTTGCCGCTGTCGATGTGATAGCGCTTGCCGTGCAGCAGCGCCTTGATGACGCGGTGCACGAGCAGATCCGGGTAGCGGCGGATCGGGCTCGTGAAGTGCGTGTAGGCCTCGTAGGCCAGGCCGAAGTGGCCGTTGTTGGCGGCGGTGTAGATCGCCTGCTGCATCGAACGCAGCAGCATGGTGTGGATCTGCAGCGAATCCGCGCGGTCCTTGGTGGCGTCGGCAATCGCCTGGAACTCGGCCGGCGTCGGCTCTTCGGAGAGCGACAGGTTCAGGCCGAGCGCCTTCAGGTAGTTGGCCAGCGTCGTCCGCTTCTCCGGCGTCGGCCCTTCGTGCACGCGGTACAGCGCCGGGTGTTTGTGGCCGGCGATGAAGTCGGCCGCGCAGACGTTGGCGGCCAGCATCGCTTCTTCGATCACACGGTGGGCGTCGTTGCGCGTGCGCGCGATGATCTTTTCGATGCGGCCGTTGTCGTCGCAGATGATCTGCGTCTCGGTGGTTTCGAACTCGACGGCGCCGCGCTTGGCGCGCTGCTTCTGCAGCGCACGGAAGACTTCGTGCAAATGAATCAGGTGCGGCACCAGCTCCGCGCGTCGGGCCGCCTCCGGCCCTCGTGTGTTGGCCAGGATCGCCGCGACTTCGGTGTAGGTGAAGCGGGCCTGCGAATGCATCACCGCGGGATAGAACTGGTAGCCCTCGATCTCGCCGTTGGGTGCGACCACCATGTCGCAGACCATGCACAGGCGGTCCACGTCCGGGTTCAGCGAGCACAGGCCGTTCGACAGCTTTTCCGGCAGCATCGGGATGACGCGGCGCGGAAAGTAGACCGAGGTGGCACGCTCGTAGGCATCGTCGTCGAGCGGCTCGCCCGTCTTCACGTAGTGGCTGACGTCGGCGATCGCCACCAGCAACCGCCAGCCGGCGGGCTTCTTCGTTTTGCCTTTGCCGATGGCAGGCATCGGCTCGCAATACACCGCGTCGTCGAAGTCACGTGCGTCTTCGCCGTCGATCGTCACCAGCGGCACATCGGTCAGGTCGATGCGGTGCTTGAGGTCTGCAGGCCGCAGTTTCTCCGGCAGCGCCGCGGCCTGCGCGATCGTCTCCGGCGCAAAGCGGTGCGGCACTTCGAACTTGCGCACCGCAATTTCGATCTCCATGCCGGGGTCGTCGATCTCGCCGAGCACTTCGACGACGCGACCGACCGGTTGCGAAAACATCGACGGCGGCTCGGTCAGTTCGACCGACACCACCTGCCCGGCTTCGGCATTGGCGGTGGCGTTCTTGGCGATCAGGATGTCCTGGCCGTAGCGCTTGTCTTCGGGGGCGACGAGCCAGACGCCGCCTTCGTGCAGCAAGCGGCCGATCAATGGGGATTTTCGGCGCTCGACAATCTCGAGGACATGGCCTTCGGGGCGGCCCTTGCGGTCGTAGCGCACGATGCGCGCGCGCACGCGGTCGCGGTGCAAGACCGAGCGCATCTCCTGCGGCGACAGATAGACGTCGGGCACGCCGACGCCTTGCCGAAGGAGGAAGCCGTGGCCATCGCGGTGGCCTTGCACGGTGCCCTCCACTTCGCTCATCAGCGCAGCGCTGGGCGGTGTGGGGTTCTGGGTAGTGGTGTTCTTGATGCTAAACTTTCTGCATTCCTGAGATGCCCGGGTGGCGGAATTGGTAGACGCACTAGTTTCAGGTACTAGCGGGTAACTCCGTGGGGGTTCGAGTCCCTTCCCGGGCACCAACAATTGAGAGAAAACAAGGCCAGCGTTGCTGGCCTTGCTCGTTCATACGGCAAACTTTTTCGCCAGTCCGTCGGGACGCAAGCCGTCGTATTCCTCGAAGGGCTGATGAATCCAAGGACTTGTCGGCAGCTTCTCGACAAAGTAGTCCGGCGTGTAGCTCGACACGCCCTTGACCCACAGCACCGCTGATCGCAACTCGCTGATCGACGGCATGCCGCGCAAGCGCTCGACGACGGCCTTCAACGTGACGCCCGAGTCGGCCAGGTCATCGACCAGCAGCACGCGGCCTGCCAACTCGCCCTTGGGCATGGTGATGTACTTGGCGATGTCCAGGCGACCCTGGATCGTGCCGGCGTCGGCCCGGTAGCTCGACGTGCTCATGATCGCCAGCGGCTTGTCGAAGACGCGCGACAACACATCGCCCGGCCGCATGCCGCCGCGCGCCAGACACAGGATCTGATCGAACGCCCAACCCGAGGCATGCACCTTGAGCGCCAGGCGCTCGGTCAGCATGTGGTACTCGTCCCAGGACACGTAGAGGTGTTTGCCGTCGTCGGTGAGCATGGCTGTTGAGTTTCCTATTTGCGAAACGGGTGGCGCAGCAGAATCGTGTGCACGCGGTCGGGGCCGGTAGAGACCATGTCCACCGGCGTGCCGGTCAGCGCTTCGAGGCGCTCGAGGTAGCGGCGTGCGTTGGTCGGCAACTGCTCCCAGTTGGTCAGGCCGGCCGTGGTGTCGCTCCAGCCCGGCAGCGTCTCGTACACCGGCTCGCAGGCAGCGACGTCATCGGCGCCCGACGGCAGGATGTCGATGTTGTGGCCGTTCTGTTTGTAGCCGACGCCGACCTTGATCTCCGGCAATCCGTCGAGCACATCGAGCTTGGTGATGCACAGGCCCGAGATGCCGTTGATGATCACCGAGCGCTTCAGCGCCGCGGCATCGAACCAGCCGCAGCGGCGCGCACGGCCGGTGACGGTGCCGCGCTCCTGACCGACGGTGGAGAAATGGTGGCCGACGCTGCCCGGCGCGTCGATCGGCAGCTCGGTGGGGAACGGCCCGCTGCCGACACGTGTGGTGTAGGCCTTGGTGATGCCCAGGATGTAGTGCAGCATCTGCGGCCCGACGCCGGAACCCGCGGCCGCATTGCCGGCGACGCAATTGCTCGACGTGACATACGGGTAGGTGCCATGGTCGATGTCGAGCAGCGTGCCTTGTGCGCCTTCGAAGAGCAGGTTGTCGCCCGCCACATGGCGTTGGTGCAGCGCATAACCGACGTCGGCGAACATCGGCGCGAGCTTTTCGCCGAGTGCCAAAGCCTGGTCGAGCATCGGCTGCAACGGCAGAGCCTTGGCCTTCAAGTGGCCCGTCAATGCCTCGTTGTGCAGCGTCAGAAGAATCTCGAGCTTGTTCTCGAAGCGCGCCGGGTGCGCCAGGTCTTCGATGCGCAACGCGCGCCGCGCCACCTTGTCTTCATAGGCCGGGCCGATGCCCTTGCCCGTCGTGCCGATCTTGCCGCTGCCGCTGCTCTCGCGCAGCGCCTCGCGCGCACGATCGACTTCGACGTGAAACGGCAGGATCAGCGGGCACGAGGTGCTGATGCGCAGACGCGAGCGCACATCGAGGCCCATCTTCTCCAGGCGCTCGATCTCGGACAGCAGATGCGCCGGATCGACGACGACGCCATTGCCGATGTAGCAGGCCACACCGTCGCGCATGATGCCGCTCGGGATCAGCTGCAAGGCCGTCTTCACGCCCTTGATGACCAGCGTGTGGCCGGCGTTGTGGCCGCCCTGGAATCGGACGACGCCCTGGGCGTTGTCAGTCAACCAATCGACGACCTTGCCCTTGCCCTCGTCGCCCCATTGCGTGCCGACGACGACGACGTTGCGGCCGCGTGCGGAGGAAACTTCCATGATGTGTGTTGCTCGTCTTTGATGCTCAGAGGGCCTTGACCACCCAAAGGCCTGCGACCTCGATCAGTTCGCGGTCGCAGGCGTACTCCTGTGTTTCCTGCTCATGGCCCGGCAGCGTGCAGACGACGGTGTGGCCCTGTTCGCGCAGGCGCCGCACCGCCGTGCGCAGCTCGGGCGACTGGCTCCACGGCGCGCGCACCGCGGCATGCGCGCCGTTGCCCGGCGCCGCCAGCGCGAGCTCCTTGACGTCGAGCGAGAAGCCCACGGCCGGCCGGTTGCGGCCGAACACCGCGCCGACTTCGTCGTAACGCCCGCCGCGCGCCAACGCCGCGTTGCTGCCGACGGCATAGACCGAAAAGCGCGGGCCGCTGTAGTAGGCGTAGCCCGACAGATCGGCGAGGTCGAAACCGATGCGCACTGGCGGGTGCGCGCGCCGCACATGGTCCGCCAGCCACGCCAGGTCATCGAGCGCGCGGCGGATCGGCTCGCGCGCCGGCAGCGCGGTGCGGGCCGCATCGAGCACGTCGCGTCCGCCGTACAGGCGCAGCAGCGATTGCAAGCCGGCGCGTGCCTCGGGCTGCAGCGCCTGGGCGAGCGTCGCCAACGCCGCGGCGTCCTTGCTGGCCAGCGCACTGGCCATCTCGGTCAGACGCTCGCCGTCCAACGCCGCGCCGGCGAGCAAAGCGCGCAGCACGCGAGCGTCGCCGAGGTCGAGCATCACGTCGCCGATGCCGGCACCGCCGAGTGCATCGAGCGCAAGGTCGATGACTTCCAGATCGGCTTCGAGCCCGGCGTGGCCATAGACCTCGGCGCCGAACTGCAGCAACTCGCGCGAGGCCAGCGCGCCGTCGGCGCGGGCATGCAGCACCGGCCCGCAATAAGCCAGCCGCGCCACGCCTTCGCGGTTCAACAGATGCGCATCGATGCGCGCCACCTGCGGCGTCGTGTCGGCGCGCAGGCCGAGCGTGCGGCCTGACAGTTGATCGACCAGCTTGAAGGTTTTCAGGTCGAGCGCGGCGCCGGTGCCGGTCAGCAGCGACTCCAGATGCTCGACCAGCGGCGGCTGCACCAGCTCATAGCCGTAGCCGCGAGCGCGGTCGATCAGCATGCGCCGCAATTCCTCGACGCGCCGCGCCTGGCTCGGCAGCACATCGGCGATTTGCTCAGGCAGCAGCCAGGCTCGCGTCATGGGCTCGAAAACTCGCCGTTGTTAAAAACGGCATTGTATCGGCGGGCTATAGCAGGATCAGCAACAGGCCGAGCGCCACCGCGATCAAGCCGAAGAAGCGCAACTGGCCGTCGGTCAACTGCAGCAGACGCGTAAAAGCCTCTCGCCACGAGCGCGGCGACAGCAGCGGCAGCAGACCTTCAGCAATGAGCAAGAGCGCGAGCGCGGTGACGAGCACGTCGCCCGTCACGCCGCTCACTTGCGCGCAGGCGCCGTCGCCGGCGGATCCGACGCGCCGCTGCGCATCGTGCGGAAGAAATCGCTGCTCGGGTCGAGGACCATGATGTCGCTCTTGCTGCGAAAGCTCGCCCGGTAGGCTTCGAGGCTGCGGTAGAACTGCGCGAACTGCGGGTCGCGGCCGAAAGCGTCGGCGTACAGAGCCGAGGCCTTGGCATCGCCCTCGCCCTTGACCTTCTGCGCGTCGCGGTAGGCCTCGGCAACGATGACGCTGCGCTGGCGGTCGGCATCGGCCTTGATCTTCTCGCCTTCGGCATTGCCGGTGGCGCGCAGCTCGTTGGCGACCTGCTGGCGCTCGGACTGCATGCGGCGATAGACCGCATCGGAAATCGCGGCGACGAAGTCGACGCGCTTGATGCGCACATCGACGATTTCGATGCCGAAGGCCTTGGCGTCGTCGAGCAGGCGCGCACGCACGTCGGTCATCACCTTCTCGCGCTCTTTGGACAGCACGTCGGTGACCGTGCGCCTGGTGACCTTCTCGTTGAAGGCGGCCTGCACGACAGGCGATAGACGCGTTTCGAGCAAACGAAAATCGGAGCCGATGGTGCGGATGAACTGGCGCGAGTCGGCGATGCGCCACTTGACCAGCCAATCGACCACCAGGCTCTTCTTCTCGGCCGTGAAGATCGCCGCCGTTTCGGCGCTGTCGAGGGTCTGGATGCGCCGGTCGAGGAAGACGACGTTTTGCAACGGCGGTGGCAGCTTCATCTTGAGCCCTGGCTCGCTGATGACTTCCTTGATTTCGCCCAGCGCATAGACGACGGCGATCTGGCGCTGATCGACGACGAACAAGGTCGAGGCGGCCACCATCAGCGCGAGGACGACGGTGACGGCAAAAAATCCGATGCGGCTCATTGTTGTTCTTCCTCAGCGGCTCTCGCGCTCGCGCGAGCGTGCGCCTTCGCGCGTGCGGGGATCGGCTCCGGTGGCCGGTTCGGTCGCGGGCACGGCGGGCGTCGCAGGTGCAGCAGCGGGTACGGCACCCGTCTGCTGCAGCAGACGGTCCAGCGGCAGGTACAACAGGTTCGAGCCGTTGCGGCTTTCGACCATGACCTTGCTGACGTTGGAATAGACCGACTGCATCGTCTCGAGGTAGAGGCGGTCGCGCGTCACCGCCGGCGCCTTCTGGTACTCGGCCAGGACCGAGCGAAAGCGCTGCGCGTCGCCTTCGGCCTGCGCCGTCACTGTGGCCCGATGCGCTTCGGCTTCCTGCTTCAGCCGCGCCGCCGTGCCCTGCGCCTTCGGGATCTCGTTCGCCGCGTAGGCCTGGCCTTCGTTCTTCAGTCGGTCGCGGTCGGCGCCGGCCTTGAAAGCATCGTCGAACGAGGCTTGCACCTGCTCGGGCACCTGCACACTCTGCACGTTGACGTTGTCGACCAGGATGCCGGCGTTCAAGCGGTTCAACTGGGCCTGGATCGACTTCACCAGATCGGTGGCCAGCGCGGTGCGTTGCTCATAGAGGACCGCATCGACCTTGCTGCGGCCGACCACCTCGCGCACGGCGGTCTCGGCGGCCTGGCGCACCGCGTCGTCAGCGCGGAAGTTCTCGAACAGGTAGGCGCGCGCGTTGGCGCGCCGGTACTGCACGGTGAAGCGGATGTCGATGATGTTTTCGTCCTGCGTCAGCATCGACGAGTCGCGCAGACCCGTGGCCTGGACCACCGAATTGCGGCCGACGTCGACCGACTGCAGTTGCGTCACCGACACCGTCTCATGGGCCTGGAACGGGTACGGCCAGCGGAACTGGATGCCGGCTTCGCGCGTGTTGGTGAAACGGCCGAAGGTCGTCACCACGGCCTGCTGGCCCTCCTGCACGATGAAGATGCCGCTGCCGAGCCAGACCAGCAGCGCGATGCCGGCGATCAGGCTCATGCCGATGCCGGCGCTTTTCATGTCGGGCTGAAAGTTGTTGCCGCCACCGCCGTTGCCGTCACGCGGCGGACGTTGTCCGCCACCCTTGCCGCCGAACAGGCCGGAGAGCTTGCGGTTGAAGTCGCGCCACAACTCGTCGAGGTCCGGCGGGCCGTCGCCCTTGTTGAACATCGGCACGGCGCCTGCGGCCAAGGCACGCGCGGCGCGGCCGACGGCGGTCAGGCGTTGGGCCAACGGCGCAGGGGCATCGGCAGTTTGATATCGCGGGGTCATGCGGCTCCGTGTACCGGGTCTTGGGGCTGTTGATCGGGCAAAGTCGAAAGTGTAGGCAATGCCGCACCATTCAAGCGCGGGGCCAGCCGTTCGGCCACATATCGCCGCAGGACGTCGAGGCCGCGGCCGTCCTTGGCGCTGACGAACACGCGCGGCGTGACCACGCCCGGCGCGCGCTCGACGGCGTCGGCCAGCGCACGCGGTTGCGCGTCCGGCTCGATCAGATCGAGCTTGTTGAAGACCAGGATCTGCGGGATGCGCTCGGCGCCGATCTCTTCGAGCACGCGCTCGACCTCGGCCATCTGCTCACCCGCCAGCGGGCTCGCCGCATCGACGACGTGCAACAGCAGGTCGGCGTCGGTGGCTTCATACAACGTGGCGCGAAAAGCTTCGACCAGCTTGTGCGGCAGGTCGCGGATGAAGCCAACGGTGTCGGACAGCACCACAGACCGTCCGGCCTCGGCCAGCCACATCTGCCGCGTCGTCGTGTCGAGCGTCGCGAA
>JANMHY010000416.1:0-4355 GCA_031375525.1 Burkholderiales bacterium | reverse complement strand
GCGTCGTCGATGAAGATGCGGCCCTGGCTGGCTTCGACGATGCGCCTGACGATCGACAGGCCCAGGCCGACGCCGGGGCGGGCGCCGTCCAGATCGGCAGCGTGAGTGCCTCGGGAAAATGTCTTGAAGATGCGCTCGCGTTCGCCGCTCGGAATGCCCGGCCCCTCGTCTTCGACGGCGATGCGCGTGACACCGCCGACTTCGGCGGCGACGACACGAACCGTTCCACCGCTGCGCGACTGGGCGACGGCGTTCGAGACCAGGTTGTCGAAAACAATCTCCAGCGCGCGCGCATCGGCGTGCAAAGCCATGTGGGGCGCCACGTCGAGCTGCACATCGACGTGCGGAGCGCGTTGCTTCCAACGCGCGACCAGCGGCGCAAGCACCGCCTGCAACTCGACGGCCGATGGCTCGGCAGGGCCGGTGACCGGCCGGGCGACGTGGAGCAGCGCTTCCACCAGTTCGGCCAGGCGCCTCGCGTCACCCAGGATCTGGTCGGCCACGCTGGCCCATTGCGCGGGGCTGCGGTCTCTCGCACGAGCGACTTCGAGGGCATTGATGATGACCGCCAGCGGCGTCCGCAACTCGTGCGAAGCGTCCGCGGCGAACTGCCGCTGTGCCGTCACACCCCGCTCGATGCGCGCCAGCAGCGCGTTCAAGGTTTGCGCCAGCTGATCGATCTCGTCGCCCTTGCCAAGCTCGTCGGATTCGCCGGACTCGGGCACGCGCACGCCGAGGCTGTCGACGCTGATCGCCGCGGCGCTTGAGATCAAGGCATCGACGCGCGCGGTGGCCCGTTGCGCTGCCCGCCGCACGCAGACGACGGCGAGCGCGGTGGCGATCGGCGCGGCGACCAGGGCCGCCCACAGCACCTGTTCGATCAGCTCTTCGAATGACGAACTGCCGTCGGCGCCGAGGCTGGCGTCTTCGCGCAGATCCAGAAACAGCACCAGCGAGGCGACGGCGACGAAGACCAGGCAGCTCGCCATCACGCCCCAGCCCGCCTCCCAGGCCAGGCGCGTGCCGAGGGTGCGGCGCGGGGTTGTCTTCAAGCGTGCATCTCCAGCTTGAAGCCGCAGCCGCGCACGGTGCGGATCGACAGCGGCAAGGCGGCGAGCTTGCGGCGCAGACTCGCCACGTGAACGTCGATGACGTTGGTGCCGGTGTCGAAGTGGTAGCCGAAGACGGCGCCGAGAATGTCTGCGCGTGGCGCCACCTCGCCATGGCGTCGGGCCAGATAGCCGAGCAGGGCATGCTCGCGCGGCGACAGCGCGACCTCGCAGCCCGGCGCGCGGACGACCAAGTCGTCTTCGATCACCACCGAGCCCAGACGCACCGAGGACCAGCGCGGCCCGCGGGCCCGCCGCGTCAGTGCGCGCACGCGGGCCACCAGTTCCGCAAACGCGAAGGGCTTGACCATGTAGTCGTCAGCGCCGGCTTCGAGTGCAGCGACGCGCATCTCGACAGCGTCGCGCGCCGTCAGCACGAGCACAGGCGCGTGGTTGCCGCCGCGCCGACAGCGCTCGAGCACCGCCAGGCCGTCGACGTCCGGCAAGCCGAGGTCGAGCACGACGAGGTCGATGCTCATCGTGTCGAGCAACGTGATCGCATCAGCGCCGAAGTGGACGGCGCGTGCCTGCAGGCCCTGTTCGCACAACCCCTGTGTCAGCGAGCTGGCCAGACGGCGGTTGTCTTCGACGATCAGGATGTTCGACATCGATCCACTGCGAAATGCGCGCTGAACGCGCGAACTCAGTCAGGCGCGTCGCGCTGGGCAAACAGATTCTCAATGACGTCGACCGCATCGGCTTGCGCGACGGCGGCGAGTTCGAGTGCGGCCGAGTCGTTGCCGGCGATGGCACTGCGAGCTTGGCTGAGTGTGCCATCCATTTGCGACGCCTGTGCAGTGCCACGCGCGGCGACGACCTGGGTGCGAAATGCGGTCCATTGCGTTGCCAGCGCGTCCAGATCCGTCGTCGCGCGTTGCATGTCGGCGGCGCGCGCATCGAGCAGCACTTCCCGGCCGAGGTGGTCGAGATCCAACAACGTCACCGGCACCGGCGGCCCGTACACGGCGTACAGGCGCGCCATCGGCGCACTGACGCGATTGAACGCTCGTGCGATGTCCAGCGCCGGGGCATTCGTGGCGGCAACAAGGCTGTTCACCGCCGTGATCGCCGCCGTCACCGCATCGAAGGCATCGGCCGGCACGGCGCCGCCGGTTGCGCGCGCGCCGTAGGCGCCCCAGCTGTTCGTGGCCTGTTGGGCTGCCGCAAGCACCCGCGCTCGGTCCGACTTGAGGGCGGCGTCGAATCCGTCTTCGGCGGCGGCCTCCACGTCCGCAAGCTCGGTTGGAATCGGGTCCTCGGCAACGTCGCCGCCGCCACAGGCTGTTGCGATGAGGACGAGGGCCATGGCAAGGGCTCGGCGAGCCTGCGCGAGAAGCTTCATGACATGCCCCAAGAGTCGAATCGGTGCCGATCACTCTAGGGTGGGCATGCAGGCGCACTCATTAAGAATTCATGAATGCACGGCGCGCGAGCCTGGATCGTCGCGTTGCCGATCTCGACGCTGTTGCTCGGATCGAAGTCTGTCGATGCCGGCCGTTCGACTCAGCCGCGCCGCTGCGGTGCGCGCTCGCGTGCCTCGCCCATGTGCCGGCGGAACCACGCGATCGTGCGGTCCACGCCGTCTTCGTAGGCCACGTCCGCGGACCAGCCGGGGATCACCTGGCGGGCCAGCGTCAGATCGGGGCGGCGGTTGGTCGGGTCTTGCGGCGGCGACGGCGCAAACTCGATCGCCGACGCCGGGAAACGGCGCTGCACGTACTTCGCCACCTCGAGCACCGAGACTTCGCGGTCGGTGCCGACGTTGACCGGCCCGGGGAAATCGCTCTGGTCGCGCCAGAAGAATCGTTCCAGCGCCTCGGCCGCGTCGTCTATGTAGGTCCAGCTGCGCGTCTGCGAGCCGTCGCCGTAGACCGTGATCGCCTGGCCGCGCAAGCCCTGGGTGATGAAGTTGGAGACCGCACGGCCATCGTCGACGCGCGTGCGCGGACCGAAGACATTGAACAGCCGCACGACCTTGACCCGAAGGCCAGAGACACGCCTTGCGCCGAACAACAGCGACTCGACGCAGCGTTTGCTTTCGTCGTAGGACGAGCGCGGACCGGTGCAATCGACATAACCGAAGTAGCTCTCGGGTTGCGGCGAGACCAGCGGGTCGCCATAGACCTCGGAGGTGGAGGTGTAAGCAATCAAGCCGCCCGGCTTCAACAAGCCGAGCAGGTTCAGCGCACCGCCAACGTTGGCGCTGATGGTGCGCAGCGGCTCGGCCATATACCAGGGCGGTGAAGCCGGCGACGCCAGGTGGTAGATCTCGTCGAAGCGCTGGTCGGTCCGGAGATGCTCGGCGTCGGTGCGGACGAAGCTCAGCCGCGGATCACGCACATGGGCAATGTTGTCTTGCAAGCCGGTCCACAGGTTGTCGACGACACCTAACGCGCTGACCTCGCGGCGCGCCAGCAATCTGTCGACCAAGTGCGAGCCGATGAAGCCGCATCCGCCTGCCACCAAGACTGCTGTCATCGGCACCTCACCGCATGCTATTTAGCTCACAAATTCGTTGGAGCACGATCTGTGAATGCCGGCACCGTAGTGAATAACAAGCCGCCGAGCCATCCCGAGGATGGGTGGTTGACCGGGTGCATACGTTTCAAGTCGCAACCGCGCCTGGTGGTTCAGTTCATCCCCACGTTCGTGGGGAACGCCTGCGCTCGATGACCAGCTTCGAGCCGTTCGACGGTTCATCCCCACGTGCGTGGGGAACACGGCTCGACGGAATGCGGGTCCGGGGGATCATCCGGTTCATCCCCACGTGCGTGGGGAACATCCCGCTCCTGCCATCCACCCCCGACCCTGTCGCCGGTTCATCCCCACGTGCGGGGGGACCATTGGAGCGGGAGCGGAAGCGACTGATGGACCGGTTCATCCCCACGTGCGTGGGGAACATCGACACTGCGCCGATGTTGTTGGGCTACGCGCGGGTTCATCCCCACGTGCGTGGGGAACATAGCAGGATGCCCGGCAGCGGCCGGCGGCCGAGCGGTTCATCCCCACGTGCGTGGGGAACATATTGCCAGACACAAAGCGAGCCGCTTGAGAGCCGGTTCATCCCCACAAGCGTGGGGAACATCGTAAATGAGCCGCCCACCCCACCGACTGGGGCGGTTCATCCCCACGTTCGTGGGGAACATCCAGTCGGCGTAGCGGTAGCCGTTGGCTGCCACCGGTTCATCCCCACGTGCGTGGGGAACATGGCTCGTGCGGGTTGTCCATCTTGCAGAACGCCGGTTC
>JANMHY010000374.1:0-3435 GCA_031375525.1 Burkholderiales bacterium | reverse complement strand
TTGTTGCTCGGCTTGTTCGAGCAGGGTGGCGAGCGTTTCCATCTCAGTGGTTCCACCGCGCTGGGGTCTGCAAATTTCCTTCACCGCAGAGGCGCAGAGAGCGCAGAGGTTCGCAGAGGAAAATCGAACGGCAATCCTCTGCGCTTCCTCTGCGTCCTCTGCGCCTCTGCGGTGAATGAAACTTGACAGCAGTCTTCATGTCAGGTCACCGCATGCAGCAACTGCTCGCGGCTCGCATCGAGCGGTGCGCAGTCGTGCATGTCCTGTTGCAGCAGCGCGGCGAGCTTGGGCTGGGCGCGGATCGCGGCGTCGAGTTCGGCGTCGTGGCCGGGCGTGTAGGCGCCGAGCTGGATCAGGTCGCGCGCTTTCGTCAGCCGCGCCAGCATCGCGCGCGCGCGGCGCGCCTGCTGCACATGCTCCTTGTCGGCGACGCTGGTCATGACGCGCGAGACCGACTTCTCGACATCGATCGCCGGGAAGTGTCCGGCTTCGGCGAGCGCTCGGCTGAGCACGATGTGACCGTCGAGAATGCCGCGCGCCGCGTCGGCGATCGGGTCCTGCTGGTCGTCGCCTTCTGACAGCACCGTATAGAACGCCGTGATCGAGCCGCAGCCTTCGCGGCCGTTGCCGCTGCGCTCGACCAGTTGCGGCAGCTTGGCGAAGCAGGACGGCGGGTAGCCCTTGGTGGCCGGCGGCTCGCCGATCGCCAACGCGATCTCGCGCTGCGCCATCGCGTAGCGCGTCAGCGAATCCATCAGCAGCAGCACATGCCGGCCGCGGTCGCGGTAGTGCTCGGCGATGGCTGTGGCGTAGTGCGCGCCCTGCATGCGCACCAGCGGCGGCGCGTCGGCCGGCGCGGCGACGACGACGCTGCGCGCCAGGCCCTCGGCTTCGAGGATGTCTTCGATGAACTCCTTGACCTCGCGGCCGCGCTCGCCGATCAGGCCGACGACGATCACATCGGCGGCGGTGTAGCGCGCCATCATGCCGAGCAGCACCGATTTGCCGACGCCGGTGCCGGCAAACAGGCCGATGCGTTGGCCGCGGCCTATGGTGAGCATGGCGTTGATCGCCCGCACCCCCGTGTCGAGCGGCTGGCGGATCGGGTCGCGGTCCATGGCATTGATCGGCCGGCGGATCATCGGCTCGGAGCGCGTGTTGCCGATCGGCCCGCGGCGGTCGATCGGTGCGCCGTGCGGATCGACGACGCGGCCGAGCAGGCCGTCGCCCACCGGCAGGTGCAGGCCGCGGTCTTCGCGCCGTCGCCAGAGGTGGTTTTCGCAGCCGAGCTTCGGCGGCGCCAGCGGCGCCGGTCTTGGTGTGACTCGCGCGCCCGATTGCAGGCCGTGGACTTCACCCGTCGGCATCAGGTAGGCGCGGTCGCCGGAGAAACCGACCACTTCGGCCAGCACCGGCGGCTGGCCATCGCAATGCACTTCGCACACCGCACCGACCGGCGCGCGCACGCCGGCGGCTTCGAGCACGAGGCCGGTGACGCGCACCAGCGAGCCCTCGATCTCCAGCGACTGCGGCGCTTCGGCGAAGTTGCGCAGGTCGCGCAGGTAGCGTGACCAGGTCTCGGTGCGCGCCGTCATGTCGCGCCTGGGTCGCGTGCGTCGATCATCACGCCGTGGTAGCCGCCTTCGGGTCGGCGCTCGGCGGCGCCCGAGGCCGCCTTGGGGTCGGTGCCCAGCGCCAGGCTCTGGCCGAGCGTGGCCGCGGCCTGCGCCCAGCGTGTCTCGATGCTGGCGTCGATGCGTCCCAGATCAGACTCGACACGGCAGCCACCGCGCGACAGCGACGCGTCGGGCAACAGGCGTGCGCCGCGCGCGGCGAGCGCGTCGGCCGCACCTTGCTGCACCAACGGCAGATCGGCGGGGTGGACATGCACACGGATGTGCTTGGCCGACAGCAGCACCGCCTCGATGGCCTGTGCGGCGACGCTGGCCACGAGTTCGGGACGTGTCGTCAGTTCACTGCGCACGACCTGGCGAGCGAGCGCTGCGGCACTGGCGGCGACGGCGTCGGCGATGGTCGATTCGAGCTGCGCAAATTCGGCGTCGAAGGCCGTCACGAGCGCGCCGAGCTGCGCGCTCATCTGCGTGGCAAAGGCCTGCTTGAAACTTTCGAGTGCGACGAGACCGTCGCGGTAGCCGTCTTGATACCCGGCTTGGCGCGCGGCTTGCAGCGCAGCTTGATCGCTGGGTGCGCGCTGCGCGTCGTGCTTGGGCGTGCGCATGCCTTGTGCCGGCGCGTCGTCGAAGGCGTGTGGCCGCCAGCTCGCAAAGCCTTCCAGCTCTTCGCGCGGAATGAATCTCGAGCTCGAGTCAGACGAGCTCATCGCCGCCTCCGCCGCCGAGCACGATCTGGCCTTCGTCGGCCAGGCGGCGCACGATCTTCAGCACTTCCTTCTGCTCGGCTTCGACTTCCGACAGGCGCACCGGCCCGCGCGACTCGAGGTCTTCCTTCAGCGTTTCGGCGGCGCGCGAGCTCATGTTCTTGAAGATCTTGTCGCGCACCTCGGCGCTGGCGCCCTTCAAGGCCACCACCAGCGACTCGCTCTGCACTTCTTTCAACAGCGCCTGGAAGCCCTTGTCGTCCAAGCGGTTCAGGTCGTCGAAGGTGAACATGTTGTCCATGATCTTCTGCGCCAACTCGGCATCGGCCTCGCGGATGTAGTCGAGCACCGAGGTCTCGATCGGGCCGCCGAGCAGGTTGATGATCTCGGCTGCGGTCTTGACGCCGCCGCGCGAGGCGCGGCGCATCTCGCCGCCGGAGCGCAGCACCTTGCTCATGACCTCGTTCAAATCGCGCATTGCGTTGGGCTGAATGCCGCCCTGCGAGGCGATGCGGATCAGCACCTCGTTGCGCATGCGCTCGGGTAAGGCCCGCAGCACCGGGCCGGCCTGATCCTGGTCCAGATGCACCAGGATCGCGGCAACGATCTGCGGGTGTTCGTTGCGCAGCAGCTCGGCCACGGCGCCGGCGTCCATCCACTTCAGCGTCTCGATGCCGGCGGCATCGTTGCTTTGCAGGATGCGGTCGGTCAGCAGCTTGGCCTTGTCGTCGCCCAGGGCGCGCGTCAACACGTTCTTCACGTAGGCGTCGGTGTCGGCGACGAGGATGCTCTGCTCGGAGGCGACGGTCGAGAACTGTTCCAACACGCTCTCGACCTTCTCGCGCGAGATCGACTTCATCTTCGCAATCGTCTCGCCCAGGCGTTGCACTTCTTTCGGCTCCAAGTGCTTGAAGACCGCGGCGGCGTCTTCTTCGCCGAGCGACATCAGTAGGATGGCGGCGTTTTCTAGGCCAGCTTCGTTCATGGCCGATGTACTCATCGCCGTCTCCTCCTTCCCCCAGAAAGGGGGATGGTTGGGATGGGGGTAAGACGTTTGCGCGCCATATTCATTCTTCCGCCTTCACCCAACCGCGCAC
>JANMHY010000325.1:0-11876 GCA_031375525.1 Burkholderiales bacterium | reverse complement strand
GGCAGCGGCACCGTGACCTGGGACGCCGATGTGCTGATCCTGTCGGGCCAGAGCCCCGCGGTGTCGATCAGCGCGACCGGCGTCGTCACGGTGACGCCTTCGACGCTCACGGTGACGCAGACGGCCACCGAGATCATCATTCCCGACATCGCCAACACTGCCAGCGGCCAGGTCCGCTTCGTCGGCGACACGATCAACGATGCGGTGGCCAGCGTCGGCAACGACTTCCAGTCGCTGTTCAACTTCCAGGAGACCTTCGACAGCGTTCGCATCACCAACCTGTCGTCGAAGAGCCTGATCGTCGGCAACATCGCGGTCGGTGCGACCACCGCACCGCTGGTCGACCTGATCGCGCCGACGGTGACGCTGACCTTCGACCTGAAGCGCGTGGCCGGTTCGCCCGAGGTGCGGATCGAGAACCTGCACCCGAGCGCGGCGGCCGACATCGTGCTCACCGGCTTCATCGACAACCCGACTGGCCGCACGATCATCACTGCGGCCCATGGCGACATCGTGGCCTACACCGACCGCGACGAGTCGCGCACGCGCAGCGGCTACACGACGCCGCGCTCGACGCTGATCGAGACGCGCAGCCTGGAACTCTCGGCGATCGAAGGCACGATCGGCTACGACAAGGACGCCACCGACCTCGACGCCGACGGCGCCTCGGGGCGCAACCGCATCTCGGTGGACCTGATCCAGGGTCCGATCTTCATGTTCGACGCCGCGCACGGCCTGCTGACCGGCGATGTCGTCACCTACGCGGCCAGCACGACGGCGCTGGGCGGCCTGACCAGCGGCATCAGCTACACGGTGATCCGCCTCGACGACTTCCGCCTGCGCCTGGCGGCCAACGCCACCGATGCGGTGGACGGCAAGGCGATCGGCGTCGACCCGGCGAACATCAACACCGGCACGCACACGATCCAGAAATCCGGCGCGCCGCTGCTCACGGTCACCGACGGCAGCAAGCTCGTCGCGCGCGCCGGCGGCGATGCTTTCATCGACCTGAAAGGGCGGCTGCGCGACCCGGCGGCGCTGCTCGCCAGCCCGCATGTGTTCACGGTCGAGTTGCTCGACGCCGGCCTGGCCGGCAACGGCAGCGCCGATCTGCTGCTGCGCGCGATGGTCAACGAAACCGGCACCAGCGGCAGCGGCCGCGTGCTCGTGCGCTCGCCCAACGACCCGGCCAACGCCAACGACAGCGCCGACGACAAGTACGCGGTGCAGTACCGTCCCGACGTCGCGGCCGGCGCGGCCAACGCCTTCGACGACGTTGCCTTTTTCGGCGGCGGCGGCAGCGAGATGGCAGGCACCTACCTGCTGCGCAATGGCTCAGGCGCGGGCGCGACCGCGGGGCTGGTCTCGCGCGGCACCGGCTATGCCGGCGCGGCGGCGGCCGACAGTGCCGCGACGGCGACGCGGATCAACATCCTCGGCCTGACCGAGGTGCTCGGCACCGGCAACCTGCGCTTCGAGAGCAACGGCTTCATCACGCTGACCGAACAGACGGGCGACATGCGCGTCGGCCGTATCGCCTCGACCGACGACAACGTGACGCTGACCTCGCCGGCCAGCATCGTCGATGCGGCCAACGGCGACGCGGCCACGCCGGCGGGCGACTTCCCCGCCGCCGACGTGATCGGCAAGACGCTGACGCTGACCGCCGCGAGCGGCGGCATCGGCAGCGCGACCAACTGGCTCGAGATCGACTCTGGCGCTTTGGGCGTGATTGCACTGGCGCTGAACGACATCTACCTCGATGAAGCCGTCGGCGACATGCCTGTCGTCACGGTGCGCTCGACCGCGGGCTCGGTGTCGCTGCGCACGCAAGCCGGCTCGCTGCTCGACGCCAACCCGCTCGCCACCGCGAGCGGCCAGGACAGCTGGAACGTGCAGGGCATCAATGTCAACCTCGACGCCAACGGCGGCGGCATCGGTGGCGGCGCGAACGGCGACTTCGAGATCGATTCGTCGGTGCCGTCGGCGGGCCGCCTCGCGGCCGAGGCCGATGGCGACATCTTCCTGACCGAGATCGACGGCGTGCTCAACGTCGTGCTGGCCGAATCGCTGAACGCGAGCGTGCGCCTGACGGTGCGCGAATCGGCGGCCGACAGCGACGAAGACCTCGTGCTCGACCGCTTCGCAGCGGGCGCGGTGCGCCTGGGCGAAACCGACGCGCGCACGCTGGTCCGGGGCCGCATCGCGGCCGGCATCGACGTAACGCTGAACGTCGGCGACGACATGACCGCCACCGCGCTGTCGGAAATCCTCGGTGGGCTCGATGTGGCCACCGGCTTCGTCAAGATCTACGGCGACCACCTGAACCTCGACAGTGGGCGCGGTACCAGCATCCTGCTGCAAGGCACGCTCACGCCCGGCGCGAGCGCGAAGACCGAGGTCTTCGGCCACAACGACGTCGACACCATCACCTTCGACCAGACCACGCTCGGCGGCAACACCATCGCCCGCGGCAGCAACACCGCCACGCCGGCCGGCACGCTGCTGGCGAACACCGCCAACGACGGCGAAGACCGCTTCATCGTCAACCAGTTGCAGTCGATGGCGATCGGCCTCGACGGCGTCGGCCACACGCTGACGATCGACGGCCAGGCCGATACCGACCAGGTCACCGTGCAGACCACCGGCAGCCAGGGTGCGCAGCGCAACTACGTCATCAACGTGCTCGACAGCGGCGCCAAGGACGACGGCGAGGACCGGCTGACGATCCTCGGCAACGACGCGGCCACCGCGCCGGCCGGCAGCACCGACGACATCTTCCTGCTGCGCCGCATGACGACGCTGCCCGGTGTCGGCGCGCAGAACGCGCCGGCCTTCGTCGCGCTGATCCACGGCGACCTGAACCAGGCGCGCGACGGCAGCGGCACCGTCAGCGGCCGTCCGCAGCAGGTGCAGCGGATCAACTACGACGACAACCTGAACGGCCGGCTCGAAGTGCTGGGCCAGGGCGGCAACGACTACTTCGCGCTCGACGACACCAGCGCGATCACCACGCTCGACGGCGGCGCCGGCAACGACACGTTCCAGATCGGCCAGTTGTACGGATCGCAACGCATCGCGACCAACCTGGTCGCCAGCGACGCCTTCTCGACGCTGGCCACGACGCGCGGCTACCTCAGCCGCGGCGGCACGCTGCCGGTGGTGGCGCAAGGCGGCGCCGGCAACGACGTCTTCAACGTCTACAGCAACCAGGCCGAGTTGCGCCTCGAGGGCGATTCGGGCGACGACACCTTCATCGTCCGCTCGTTCGTGATCGCGCAGACCGATGCCACGAGTGGCGAGATCCTGAAGGACGCGCTCGGCAATGCGCTGCCGTTGCTGACCAGCCAGCTGTCGACGCAGGGCCAGACGCTGGTGCGGCCGGGCGACGGCAACGACACGGTGACCTTCAGCGTCAACGCGCCGGTCTCGGTCGATGGCGGCAGCGGCTTCGACAAGGTGGTGATCCTCGGCACCGAGTTCAACGACAACTTCGTGATCACCGAAGAAGGCGTCTTCGGCTCCGGCACCAACGTCAGCTTCCAGAACATCGAGGTGCTCGAAATCGACGGCCTCGAATCCGACGACGACTTCTACGTGCTCGGCACGCCGATCGGCGTCATCACGCGCGTCATCGGCAACCTGGGCAGCGACACCGTCAACGTCGGCGGCGACGTCGCCGAGCCGATCCAGATGTCGCAGCTCGACGGCGCGTCGAGCAGCATCAGCCATCGCGTCGCCTCGCCCGGCACGCTGTACGACAACCTGCCCGCAGCGGGCATCGACCTGACCGTTGCGAAAGCCGTGACCGGCGCGGTGGTGATCGAGGAAAGCAGCGGCAGCACGCTGGTCCAGGAAGGCCCGACCACGAGCGCGCTCAGCGTCGACAGCTACGGCGTGCGGCTCGCGGTGGCGCCTGCGGCAGGCACCGTCGTCTACATCACGGTGTCGGCGTCGCGCTCGCAGCGCGACGAGGAAAACGCGCTCGGCGACTCGCTGTGGGTGTCGAAGACATTGCCGTCGAGCTTCACGCACTCGATCAGCGTCAACGGCGCGCCGACCGTGGTGCCCGACCGCACGCTGGTGCTGAAGTTCGATTCGACCAACTGGAACGCCGCGCAGCAGGTCTACGTCTACGGCGTCGACGACCCGCTGGCCGAAGGCGAGCGCACGGTGACGGTCAACCATGCGGTCTCGGCCGTGGTCGAGGCCGCGGGCGACGCCGCCGCGCAGGCGCAAACGATCGCGACCTTCAACCAGGCCAAGGTGCGCAACGTCGAAGCGCGCGTGATCGACAACGACCAGGCCGACATCGTGGTCACGCCGACCAACGGCTCGACGCTGGTGGTCGAAGGCGCGCTGCCGCAAGGCATCGACGACAGCTTCAACGTCAAGCTGGCCAAGCCGCTCACCGGCGCGCAGACGGTGACGGTGCAACTCGCCTTCGACGCCAGCCAGCTCTCGCTGTCGCAGAGCACGATCACGTTCAACAGCGGCAACTGGTCGAGCGGCGTCAACGTCACCGTGCAGGCGGTCGACGACGCCACGCGCGAAGACTTCAAGCGCTCGTTCGTCAACCTGTCGGTCGCGAGCGCCAGTGCCGGCACCGGCTATGCCGGCGTGACCGAGCAGCTTGCGGTCGAAGTCCACGACAACGACCGGCCCGGCGTGCTGATCCTCGAAAGCGACGGCTCGACGCACGTGGTCAACGACGACCCGGCGACGGCGGCCAACGAGGCGATCAGCGACACCTACACGGTGCGGCTGCTGCAGGCGCCGAGTGCGAACGTGACGATCGCGATTGCCACCGACGGCCAGGCGACGACGGTGCCGACTTCGCTGACATTCACTGCCGGCAATTGGTTCACGCCGCAGACGGTCACTGCCACCGGCAACCCGGCGTTCGTGCCGGCGCCGGGCGGCATCGACCCGACCACCACCAAGATCTTCGCGCCGCAACCGCACCTGCTGGGCAACCTGGGCGGTCCGTTGGAGGTGGTCGGCGGCTCGACGGTCGCGCGCACGTTGGTGGCGGCGGTCGTGCTGCCGCGCGAGCTGAACACGCCGCTGCCCGGCTTCACGGTGGCGGCCCAGGCCGACGAGCGCGACCAGATCGACACGCTCAACATCTACGACGATTCGAGCGGCGAGGACAAGACCGGCACGCTCAGCGGCACCGGGCTCACCGGCTTGGGCATGGCACCGGCGCTGAACGTGGGGACCAACCCGTTCGGCGTGCCGGCGACGTTCCCGGGCGGCATCAGCTTCGGCGACGCAACCAGCGGCCGCTCGAGCATCGAGGTGCTCAACCTGATGCTGGGTGAAGGCAACGACACGCTGACCATCACCGGCGGCCTCGCGCCGGCCAATGAAGGCGTCGGCGCGCTCAGCGGCCCGGCGCGCCACGGCACGATCACCACCGTGCACGGCGGCGGCAACTCGGCGCTCGCCGCCGGCGGCAGCACCATCGTCGGCGACCGCATCACGGTCACGGGCGGCGGCGGCACCGCGTCGCCGCTGGTGATCTACGGCGACACCTCGCAGGACGGCCTGTGGTACAGCGGCGCGACCCACGAACTCGTGCCGCGCGCCGACAACCTGGTGCTCGGCGCCAAGCTGTTCGACCAGCCGGGCAACGCCGACGACCAGTTCCGTTTCCCACGCGCCAACCCGTTCCACCAGGCCGGCAACGACGTCATCGACGCCAGCGCATTGTTCACCGGCGCCGATCCGAACACCACGGTGCTCGGGGTCACGATCTACGGCGGCGCCGGCAATGACACCCTGACCGGCAGCCAGGCCGCCGACCATTTGGCCGGCGGGTCGGGCAATGACCTGATCAACGGTGGCAACGGCATCGACATGATTTACGGCGACTCGGGATTCAATGTCGATCCGATCACGCGCACACTGCTCGTGCCGGTGATCGACGGCGGCTACGCGACGTTGCCGCTCGGCCCGGTGCGCGACGAGCTGATCGCCGGCAGCGACACGATCAATGGCGGCGGCGGCGACGACGTGATCTTCGGCGACCATGGTGTCGCGCAGCAGGATGTTCCGCGCGGACGCGTGTACACCGCCTTCGCGCCGGCGATGGCATCTCGCAGCGCGGTATTCGGCTATGCCACCGGCAACACCACGGAGTTGCAGCAGGCCTTTACCGCCAGCGACAAGCTGCTGACGACCAACTTCGTCCAGGACCTGCGCAGCGCCGAGGCGGCCAACGGCGCGGCCGACACGATCCATGGCGATGCCGGGCGCGACCGCATCTTCGGCGGCAACGGCGGCGACAGCATCACCGGCGACGCGGGTTCCGACGTGATCTTCGGCGACCAGGGGCACATGAGTTACCTCGGCCCCGACTACGACGGCACGACCGAAACCGGCCTCGCCGGACTCGGCACGCTGGACCTGATCGAGAGCGTCGATATGCAAAGTGCGCTCGGCGGCGCCGACACCATCGGCGACGATGCGGGCGACGACATCATCCTCGGCGGGCAGGGCGCCGACACAGTTGACGCCGGTGCCGGCCAGAACATCGTGTTCGGCGACCATGGCCAACTGCTCGGCCTCGACACCGGCGTCAACCGCCCGGTCGGCGACCCGGCCAAGACCGACGACGACTACCAGATGCAGGTCCTCGGCCGCGTCGCGTCGATCGGCGTCGGCGCTGTCAACGGCGCAGCCAACAGCCTCGGCAACGGCAACGACACGATCACCAGCGGCATCGGCCGCGACATGATCTTCGGCGGCGGCGGCGACGACACGATCGTCGCCAACGCCGGCGAAACGGCTGCGGCTGGCGACGGCAACAACATCGTCTTCGGCGACCACGGCTTCGTCGACTACCTGGTCGGTGAACGGGCATCCGCGGTGGCGGCCGATCCGCCGCGCAGCGACGACATCGACATCGTCTCGTCGCTCGACGCCGCCACCACGCTGGGCGGCAACGACAGCATCACCACCGGCAACCGCAACGACATCGTCATCGGCGGCACCGGCAACGATGTGATCAACGCCGGCAACGGCAACAACATCGCGCTCGGCGACAACGCGCGCCTGTCGGCCGACCGGCAGGACCAGGATGCGTCGGCGACCTTCGCGGTGCATGCCTTCACGCTGGCCAGGATCGAAACCTTCGGCTTTGCCGATGCCGAGAGCGGCAACGACACGCTGCGCGCCGGCAGCGGCAACGACCTGCTGTTCGGAGGCGGCGGCAGCGACACCGCCTTCGCCGGCGCCGGCAACGACCTCGTGTTCGGCGACCAGGGGCTGGTCGAAGCCAGGAACGGCAGACCGTTCGACCCGAGCGATCCCACCAGCTTGCCGCCGCAGCGCTGGAACCTGTTCCCGGCCGGCGATCCGCGCAACGGCAACATCGAGTTCCTCGCCACCAACACGACGGTCAACACCGGCAGCGGCAACGACCTGCTCTACGGCCAGGACGGCATGGACCTGCTGATGGGACAGCAGGGCCAGGACGTGGCTTACGGCGGCAACGGCGACGACGTGCTGATCGGCGGCAGCAACGTCGCCGGCGCGCTCGACGCGAGCGACCGTCTCGACGGCGGCGCGGGCAACGACGCGATCGCCGGCGACAACGCCCAGATCTGGTACCGGCCCGACAACCTCGACCCGCGCATGCGTGCAGTGCTCGGCACGGCGATTTACGGCACCACGCACAACGTCGATGCCGGCCAGGCGCTGATCACGCCCTTGGGCGCCGGCGGCGTGCCGGCCTTTGCCGACCCGCGCGGCAACCTGCCGGGCAATGCGAACGCGGTGCACCGCGAGTACCTGATTCAACTGCTCGATCACAGTGCCACCCTCGAAACGACGCGGCCGGATTTGTTCGGCAACGACGTGATCGCCGGCGGCGCTGACGAGGACGAGATCTTCGGCCAGCTCGGCAACGACGTGATCCAGGGCGACGGCTCGATTGGTGTCACCTTGGCCGATGCCGCGCATCCGGCGGCCGACATCACGCCGCTCAACTTCGCGCTAGCGGCCGGCGGCACGCTCATCGTCAGCGCACCGACGACCTACGGCGCGAGCCGCACAACGGCCGCAACCGGCGTCGGCGACCTCACCGTCACGCCGAGCTTCGAAGGCGCCGCAGACGGCGACGACTACATCGAAGGCAACGGCGGCAACGACGTCATCTTCGGCAACCTCGGCCAGGACGACATCGTCGGCGGCAGCTCCGACATGTTCGGCCTCGGCACACCCGCGCTGCGGCCCGACGGCGCCGACCTGATCTTCGGCGGCGCCGGCACCGACACGAGCCGCAACAACGCCGGCGACAGCGGCAACGGACTGCACGCGCGCGATGCCGACAACATCGCCGGCGACAACGCGAACATCGTGCGGCTGGTCGGGACCAATGGCAGCGGCAGCGGTGCGTTCCTCGCCTTCAACTACGACAACTACGCCGGCAGCCTGCGCATCGTCCCGCGCGCGGTGCAACTGCTCGACTACACACCGGGCGGGCCCGACTACACCGCCGCAGTGGAGGCCGCACCGGCCAACATCGCGATCAATCCGGCCACGGGGCTGCGCGACATCGGCGCCGGCGACGAGGTTCACGCCGAGTCGGGCGACGACATCGTCTACGGCATGGTCGGCAACGACGCGCTCTACGGCGACGGCCAGGACGACAACATCGTCGGCGGCTACGGCAGCGACTGGATCTCGGGCGGCAGCGGCGACGACGGCGTGCTCGGCGACGACGGGCGCCTGCTCGTCAGCCGCAACAGCACCAGCTTCGGCGAGCCGCTGTACGGCATCGCCGCGATTCCAGCCGGCCAGATCAATCTGCTGATCAACAACGCCAGCGGCTCAACGACCGCGATCACCAACGTCGCCGGCGCGCTCAAGTACACCGCCGACATGACGCCCTACAGCGTCGATCCGAGCAACGCCGCGCCGTCGACTGCGATGCCGCGCGCGCTGTATGCGAGCGACATGATCTTCGGCGGCCTGGGACACGACGCGCTGCACGGCGGCGCCGGCGAGGACGCGATTTCCGGCGGCGAGGCCATGGCGGTGTCGTACGTCAACAGCTACGCACAGGACGGCAGCAAGCTCAATGCCGCGCCGATCCTGAGCGACTTCGCGCACCCGTTCAACCCGGGCAACGTGCTCGGCTACAACCCGGCGACGACCAAGTTTGCGCTCTACGACGCCGACGACCCGCTGCGCAAGATCCTGCTCACACCAACCGGCGCCTTGTCGAAGACCGGCAGCGGGCTCGAGTGGGCGATCAACTTCACCGAGTCCGACGGGCCGATCGACACGGTCTGGATCGCCGGCACCACCTATGCCGGCACCAACACCGACGGCGACGACCACATCTTCGGCGACCTCGGGCACGACTGGCTGGTCGGCGGCACCGGGCGCGACACGCTGTGGCTCGGCTGGGGCAACGACCTCGGCAACGCCGACGACCGGCTGTCCACGGCCGGTGGCCTCAACGACGGCCCGGACACCAACCCGTCGTGGGAGGACTTCGTCTACGGCGGCGCGGGACGCGACGTGCTGATCGCCAACACCGGCGGCGACCGGTTGTCCGACTGGACCGGCGAGTTCAACACCTTCGTCGTGCCGTGGAACGCCTTCGGCGCGCCGACGGTGCTGCGCACGCTGCAGCCGGATCTGGAAGCGTTCATCTACGCGCTGTCGAAGAGCCAGGGCGCCGACCCGACGCTGGCGGCTCAATACGGCGGCAGCGCGGCGCGCAACGGCGAGCCGTTCGGCGAAGCGGGCGTGGTGCGCCAGGAAGACGCGGCGTGGAACGATCAGAACGGTGGCCCGCGCGACCCGCAAGGCCCCAACGCCAAGGGCCAGGTCGATGTCACGCCGTCGGCCGGCGCGCAGCCGCTGTACTTGACGGCGCGGCAAGCGGCGCCGGCCCCGGTGCAGGCAACCCTCACCGAAGCGCAGCTGGCATCGCTGGTGGCCGAGGCCAAGTCGCGCTGGGCGCTCGCGCTCGGCCCGGCCGACGAGCGCCTGGCCCGGCTCGACGGCGTGCAGGTGGCGATCGGCAACCTGCCGCCGGACCGGCTGGCGGTCACCCTCGGCGCCACGATCCTGATCGACGGCGACGCCGCGGGCCATGGCTGGTACGTTGACGCGACACCCGCCGACGACCGCGAGTTCGGTCGCCGAGGGGGCCCCGCCGGCATCGACCTGCTGTCCGCGCTGTCGCATGAAATGGGGCACCTGCTCGGCCTCGATCATGCCGAGGGCGTGATGGACGGCGAGCTCGGTGTCGGCCAGCGGGTGACGCCGCGCTCGGCTGCCGGTGCCCCTGCAACGCCGGCCAACGACGATGCGGCGCCGCCGGCGATCGACTGGACTGTGCGTCCGGCCACGAAGACGCTGCTGCCGGTGCAGCCGCGCAGCGCCGCCGCCGACACCGCGCTGCTGCGTCCCGAAGACCGTTGGCAGCAGCGCTTTGTCAACCACCTCGGCGCCACACCCGAGCGGCTCAACCCGAACGCTGGGTTGAAAGTGCATTTGCCGATTGTGTCGCGGCTGACGACGCTGTAATTTGCGCGGCACCACGCCAAAAAGGGGAAGGACACGATGGCCAAACAGTTGTTGATTTACGCATCGGCGGTGCCGATCTCGTTCGCGCGGCATGGCAGCACCAGTTTCGAGCCGGTGGACAACTACGCCTTCAGCGCGGGCGTCAATGCGGTGCCGCTGATGGCCGCCGAGTTCATTCGCGCGGCGACCGAATACGCGATCGTCTTCACCGCGGCCGGTGACGACGTGCTGCCGGCCGCCGTGCTTGGCGTGCGTCCGGACCAGAACCTGTACCTGTCGGCCGACGCGCAGTGGCAGGCCAAGTACATCCCGGCGTTCATCCGCCGCTACCCGTTCGTCTTCTCGGCCAGCCAGGACGGCCAGACGTTGACCTTGTGCATCGACGAGTCGCACCCCGGCCTGAACCGCGACGGCCGCGGCCAGCGCCTGTTCGGCAGCGATGCCAAGCCCTCGGCCTACACCGAGCAGGTGCTGAAGTTCCTGCAGGAGTACCAGGCGCATTTCGAGCGCACCCGGCTCTTCGGCAAGCGGCTGAAGGAGCTCGGGCTGTTGGAGCCGATGCAGGCCCAGGTGACGACGCCCAAGGGCGAGAAGCTGACCCTGACCGGTTTCATGGCGGTGCCGCGCGAGAAGCTGCGGGCGCTGGACGGCGACGCGCTGGCCACGCTGGCGAAGACCGACGAGCTCGAGTTGCTCTACCTGCATCTGTATTCGATGCGCAACTTCAACGAGGTCAAGGACCGCTTCATCGGCACGTTGGCGCCGGCCGGCGAAGCGGCCGCAGCCGACGCGGCGACGGTATCCTGACCCGGCCCCCCGCGCTGACCCACCCGGCGGCGGCGCCGGGCTGAAGCATGTCCGCCGGCACTGCCCCCGTCTATTCGATCGCCGACGAGAATCGGTCGCGCGCCGAGTCGGCGGCGTGGTCGCACTTCATCGCCGCCACCGACCGCGCCGAGTTCTTCAATGCCTGGTTGGCGCTGCTGGCCACACGCGTCGAACGCGCACGGGCGGCGCTGCTGCTGGTCAACGAGGTTGAGGGCAGTCCGTTCGGCGTGGCCGCCGTGTGGCCCGATCCGCGGCGCGATCTGCAATACCTGACCACGGTCGCGCAGCGGGCGCTGGGCGAGCGCCGCGGCGTCGTCCTGGCGCCGGATGGCGGCGAGCCGGCGGCCGACGGCGCGGCGCACATCGGCTATCCGCTCAAGGTCGGCGGCCGCCTGGTCGGCGCCGTCGTGCTCGATGTCGGCGCCGGCACGGCACTGCAGTCCGCGCTGCGCCAGATCCACGGGGCCAGCGGCTGGCTGGCCGATCACTGCCGCCAG
>JANMHY010000295.1:0-3842 GCA_031375525.1 Burkholderiales bacterium | reverse complement strand
TACTTCAAGCCGGGGCTGCCGTACCTGGACCGGCTGGTGTTCCGCGTTGTGCCCGACAGCGGTGCGCAGACGCTGTCGTTGCTCGCGGGCGAGGCCGACTACCTGCCGCTGGTCAACGCCACCGACGTCGAACGCCTGCGCGCACGCCCCGAGCTGACGATGGCGCAAACGGCGTTCGGCACCGGCGGCGGCAATTGCATCAACACGCTGAGTTTCAATCTCGACCGCAAGCCGCTGGCCGACCTGCGCGTGCGCCAGGCGATCGCGCAGGCGATCGACCGCGAGCAGTTGCTGCGCGACGTGCAGTTCGGCCTCGGCAAGGTGCCCACGGCGCCGATCTCCTCCGGCCTGCCCTGGGCCCATGCGGCGGGCACGCTGGCGCGCTACACGATGAACCTTCAGCGGGCGACGGAGCTGCTCGATGCGGCCGGCCTGGCCCCCGGCGCCGACGGCGTTCGGCTGAGCCTCGAGCTGCTGCACTTCCCGACCTTCAACCGCGTCGGCGAAGTCATCCGCCAAAACCTCGCCAAGATCGGCATCAAGGTCGTGCAGCGCCCGCTCGATCGCGCCGCGTTCATCGACGCGGTCTTCACCCAGCGCGCCTTCGACCTCAACATCATTTCGTTCTGCAACGGCGCCGATCCCGTTTCAGGCGTGCGCCGCTTGTACGTCTCAGACAACATCGGCAACGTGCCGTTCTCCAACGCGGCCGGCTATCGCAACCCCGAGGTGGACAAGCTGTTTGCGCTCGCCGCCGAGACCGACAACTACGACGAACGCTCGCGCCACTACGCGGCGCTGCAGAAGATCGTCGCCGACGAGCTGCCGTACTGGTGGCTGACCGAGACGGTGGTATCGACCGCGTGGCGCTCGCGCTTCCAGGGCTGGCAGCCCTGGTCCGGCCAGGTCGCCGAGCGCGCCTGGCTGCGCCCTTGAGCGCTCGCTGACGGCATGCCGATGCGCGGCCTCGCATCGACGGCACTGCGCGCCCTGATCTCCGGCGTGCTGACCTGGCTGCTGATCCAGGCCCTGCTGTTCGCGCTCGTGCAGGCTGCGCCCGGAGGCCCCGCGTTGGCACTGGCCGGCGACTTCGCGACCCGCGAAACGCAGGCCGCCGTGACGCGCAGCTTCGCGCTCGACCGGCCGGTCGCCGAGCAGTTCGTGTCATTCATCGCGCGCATGGCGCAAGGCGATTGGGGAACGTCCTACCACTTTCGCCGCCCCGTGGCCGGGCTGGTCGGCGAGCGCTTGTTACCCACGCTGCTGCTGATGGGCAGCGCGCTGCTGGTGGCAATCCCGCTCGGCCGAGCGCTCGGCCGGTGGGCCGCGGCGCCCCGCCGCGGCGGCGCGGGGGTGACGCTGGCCGCGACCGCCGCCTACGCGCTGCCGGTGTTCTGGGTCGGCCAGTTGCTGATGCTCGGCCCGGCGCTCGAATGGCGCTGGTTTCCGCTCGCCGGCATGAGCGATCCGCGGCAAGAGGCCAGCGGCCTGGCGGCGTGGCTCGACGTCGCGTGGCACGCCGTGCTGCCCGTCAGCGCGCTGGCGCTGCAGCAAACCGCGTTCTTCATCACCGTTGCGCATGCCAAGGCGCGTCTCGAGCTTGAGCCGGGCTATGTGCGCGCGGCGCGCGCACGCGGCATCGCGGAGCGCACGATCCTGTGGCGCCATGTCGGCCGCAACATCGGCCCGCAGATTGCCACCGCGGCGCTGAACCGCGTGGGCATGCTGTTCACCGGCGCCGTGCTGATCGAAACCCTGTTCGCGTGGCCGGGGTTGGGCCGGCTGCTGTCCACGGCGATCCTGAACCGTGATCACCCGGTGCTGCTCGGCGTCTTCGCACT
The DNA here is from genome assembly GCA_031375525.1 of Burkholderiales bacterium. GTDB lineage: Bacteria > Pseudomonadota > Gammaproteobacteria > Burkholderiales > Burkholderiaceae_C > CADEEN01. The sequence continues at coordinate 2,001 of JANMHY010000295.1, read as the reverse complement.
CGTCGTCGCGGCCGTGCTGGCGAGCAGCCTGCTGGCCGACATCGTCCAGGCGCGGCTCGATCCACGCATCGAGTTCGATCGGGCGCTGAAGTGACTGCCCCCACGCTCGCTGCGCTCGCTGCCCCCCGAGGGGGCGTCTCAGTACCTTCGGGCGGCCGGGCGGTACTGAGATGAACCGGTTGCGCGCCGCCGGCTGGTTCGCGGTGGCCCTGCCGCTGGCCACGGCCTTGACCGCACCGTGGCTGTTCCCGGGCGACCCGCGCGAGCCCAGCGCCGCGCCGTTCCTCGCACCGGGCGCGGCGCATTGGCTCGGCACCGACGATCTCGGCCGCGACCTGTTGGCCGCACTGGCGCACGGCGGCCGTGCCTCACTGCTCACCGGCGGGTTCGTGACCGCGGTGGCCGCGCTGCTCGGCCTCGTGTCGGGTGTCATCGCCGGCCTGGCGACACCCGCGGTGGACCGGTTCATCGTGCGCCTGATGGACCTGAGCCAGATCGTGCCGCGCTTTTTTCTCGCCCTGCTCGCCAGCGCCTGGCTGGGCCCGGGCTGGCTGCAGCTCGCGCTGATCCTGGCGCTCACCGGTTGGGCCACGCTGGCGCGTCTGGTGCGCGCCGAGACGCGCGCGCTGCGCCATGCGCCCTTCATCGACGTGGCGCGGCTGCTCGGCGCGAGCACGGCTTCGATCGCGGTGCGCCATCTGGTGCCGAACATGCTGCCGCTGGCGGGGCCGCAACTGCCGTTGATCTTTGCCGGCGCATTGCTGATCGAAGCCGGGCTTTGTTTCCTCGGCGCCGGCGACCCGAACCGCCTGAGCTGGGGCATCCTGATCCAGACCGGCCAGGCCCAGGCCTTGCGCGGCTGGTGGCTGGCGTGTTTTCCGGGGCTGGTGCTGGCATTGGCATCGGTCGGCCTGACGCTGCTGTCGCTGGGGCGCGGCGGCGCGGACGGCGAGGCGCGTGTGTTGTCGTGATCGCCGAATCGATCCGCATCACCGGCATCGTGCAGGGCGTCGGCTTTCGCCCGACCGTCTACCGGCTGGCCGTAGCGCAGGGATTGCGCGGCTCGGTGTGCAATGAAGGCAGCGGCGTGCATATCGTGGTGGCGGGCAGCGCCGCGCAGATCGACGCCTTCGTGCAGGCGCTGAAGATCGGCGCGCCGCCGCTGGCGCGCATCGATGCGATCGAGCGCGAACTCTGCGACGCACCCACTGCGGCGGGTTTTCACATCGTTGCCAGCCGGGCCGGCGTGGTGCGGGCCGAGCTGAGTGCGGACGCCGCCACCTGCGCCGCTTGCCTGGCCGAGGTGCGCGATCCGGCCGCGCGCCGTTGGCAGCACCCATTCGCCAACTGCACGCATTGCGGCCCGCGCCTGTCGATCGTTCGCACGCTGCCTTACGACCGAGCGCGCACCAGCATGGCGGCGTTCGCGATGTGCGACGACTGCCGCCGCGAGTACGACGACCCGGCCGACCGGCGCTTTCATGCCCAGCCCATCGCTTGCCCGCACTGCGGCCCTCGACTGCGCTGCCAACCCGAGGACAGCGAGGACAGCGAGCCGTTGCGCCAAAGCGCCGCCTGGCTGCGCAGCGGACGCATCGTGGCGATCAAGGGCATCGGCGGCTATCACCTTGCATGCGATGCGAGCGACGACGCAGCCATCACACGCCTGCGCGAACGCAAGCGCCGGCCGGCCAAACCCTTCGCGCTGATGGCGCGCGACGCCGCGATGGTCGAGCGCTACTGCACGCTGTCGGCGGCCGAGCGCGAGCTGCTGGAAAGCCGGGTGGCGCCGATCGTGCTGCTCGCTGCCGACGGTCCCAGCGCCCTGCCGGCCACCCTCGCGCCCGGCCAGCGCACGCTGGGCTTCATGCTGCCGTACAGCCCGCTGCATCACCTGCTGATGGATCGGCTCGACGGCCCGATCGTGCTGACCAGCGGCAATGCGGCCGGCGAGCCGCAGTGCATCGACGACGATGACGCGCGCAACAGCCTGCGCGAAAT
>JANMHY010000241.1:0-3284 GCA_031375525.1 Burkholderiales bacterium | reverse complement strand
CGTCGAAGGCTTCTACCGCTCGAAGAACGGCCTCGAGCAATCGATCAGCCGCGGCTTGGCCTACGCAGCGGTGGCCGACATGATCTGGTGCGAAACCGGCAAGCCTGATCTGGCCTTTGCAAAGGCCTTTGCCGACGCGATCCACAAGAAGTACCCGGGCAAGCTGTTGGCCTACAACTGCTCACCGTCGTTCAACTGGAAGAAGAACCTCGACGACGCGACCATCGCCAAGTTCCAGCGCGAGCTCGGCGCGATGGGCTACAAGTTCCAGTTCATCACGCGGGCCGGCTTCCACAGCGTGAACTACTCGATGTTCGACCTGGCCTACGGCTACGCGCGCAACAACATGACGGCCTTCGTCGACATGCAGGAGAAGGAATTTGCCGCCGCCGAGCGCGGCTTCACCGCGGTCAAGCACCAGCGCGAAGTCGGCACCGGCTACTTCGATGCGGTGACGACGACGATCGAGCGCGACGCTTCAACCGCGGCGCTGAAGGGCTCGACGGAAGACGAGCAGTTCTTCGACAAGAAGCACGGGTGAGCGCACCGGCGCAACACTGCGGACGGGGCTAACGGGGCCCCGTTTTTCATTCAAGGCCGCAAGGTTTGCTCGACAAACCTCACCATCGCGTAGAACAGAAAGTCGGCGTTCTCCTTGCGCGCGAAACCGTGGCCTTCGTTTTCGCCGCGCAGGTACCAGACCGGCGAGCCGTTGGCGCGCACCTTGGCGACGATCTGCTCGCTCTCGGTGTAGGGCACGCGCGGATCGTTTTTGCCCTGCACGACGAACAGCGGTTTCCTGATCCTGTCGGTGTTGTTCAGCGGCGCGGTCTTCTCCATCCACGCCCGCGTCGCCGGGTCGCGCTCGTCGCCGTACTCGACGCGCCGCAGGTCGCGGCGGTAGCTCTCGGTGTTGGTCAGGAAGGTGACGAAGTGGCTCGGTCCGACGATCGGCACGCCGCCGACAATGCGGTCGCTGTAGTGAACCGCAACGGCCAGCGTCATGTAGCCGCCATAGCTGCCGCCGGTGACGAGCACGCGCGAGGCGTCGAGGTCGGGCTGCTGCGCGATCCAGTCGAGCAGAGCGCCGATGTCCTTCACCGAATCTTCGCGGCGGGTGCCGTCGTCGAGTGTCAGAAAGGTTTTGCCGTAACCCGACGAGCCGCGCACGTTGGGCTCGATCACGGTGATGCCGAGTTCCTGGATGAAGTAGTTCCAGCGCGACTGGAAGCCCATCTGCGCCTGCGCCTCGGGGCCGCCGTGGATCGACACGATGACCGGCCGCTTGCCGGCAAAGCGCGCCGGCGGGCGTGTCACGATGGCCGAGACGACCAGGCCGTCGAAGCTCTTCCAGCGCACCACCGACTGATCGGAAAAGGTGGACGCATCGATGCCTGGCGGCGCCTGCGCACGCGTCCACTGCTCGCTGCGCCCGCTCGCGGGGTCGAGCGCGAACAGCTCGCTCGGGCCTTTGGCGCTGTTGATCGAATACGCCATGCGCTGCAAGCCGCGGTGGAAGCCCATGGCGCCGATGCGGCCGGGTGCCACGGCGGGTGCGGCGCCTTCCTTCAGTGTCGCCGCGTCGAACACGCGCAGCTCGTCGCGGCCATCGACGTTGACTTGCGCGACGATCCAGCGCCCGTCATCCGACAGCGCCGCGCCGGTCACGTCCCAACGGATGTGGCCGCTGATGCGCGTCAGCGCGCCGCTGGAAACGTCGAGCGCCATCAACTCGCGGAATTCACCGGCACGGTCGCTGACCACGTACAGGCGCTTGCCGTCCTTGGAGAAGCCGGCATCGAAGTGAGTGGCCTTGATCGATTTCGCCCGCGGCCGGCAGCAGTTGCCGCTGCGCGCCGCTGGCCAGATCGACCTGCCAGACCTGAGACTCGGCCGCGGACAGGTAGCGCGTGAAGGCCACGCTGCGGCCGTCGTCGGACAGCGAGCCGCCGAACCAGCCGGGGCCCGGCAGGTCAGCCAGCTTGCGCTTTGACTGCGGCTGCTGCGGATCGACGATCCACAGCGCGGTGTCGATGCGCGGCCGCGATCCGCCCTGCGCCGTGCGGTCCAGCGGCACCGAGGTGTAGAGCAGTTGCGACGTGGCGCGCACCCAGCCGACGATGGCGTGCGCTTCGTCGGGGTTGGTCAGCAGCGTGCTTTGGCGCGTGGCCAGATCCAGGCGGTAGATCTGGTCGGCCTCGTCACCGCCTGTTGAGCGCTCGAAGACGATGTAGCGGCCTTGGCGCGGCTCCCAACTGGCGCGCGTGACCGGTTCGGCGCCGTCGGTCAGTGGCTGCAACTCGCCGAGCGGACGGTCGAGACGGTAGATGCGAGGCACGTTGTCGCCGGCCTTGCGGTGCGCGACCAGCATCTCGTTGTTCGTCGGGTGCCACTCGACAAAACTGTGGCCGCGGAAATCGGTGTATTTGGCCACGCGATCGACCAGCGACATCGGGATCGGCGGGATGCCTTGCGCGAGCAGGTTGCTGTTCGGCGCGAGCACAGGCCCCGATGTGGCACAAGCCGTGAGCAGCCCGGCCAGGGACAGTGCGATCAGTTTGTGCATGGTGCTCAGAGGCAAGCTGCGAGCATGTCGCGGTAGTCGTCGCGCGTGGCGATGCGCGGGTTGGTCTTGTGGCAATGGTCGGCCATCGCGCCGTCGATGACACGCTCGAACAGATCGCGCGTCACGCCCATCGCGGCCAGGCCGCTCGGCAGGCCCAGGCGGGCGTTGAGTTCGCGGATGGCCTCGGCGACCTCGCTGCCTTGGGCATCGCAATAAGGCAGCCCCATGGCGAGGGCGATGCGCTGCAATCGCTTGTCGCGCTGCATCGACTCGGCGCCGGCGTTGAAGCGGATCACCGCCGGCAGGAAGACGGCGTTGAGCGTGCCGTGATGCAGCTTCGGGTTCACGCCACCGAGGCTGTGCGACAGCGAATGCACGCAGCCCAGGCCTTTCTGGAACGCCATCGCGCCTTGCATGCTCGCGCTCATCATTTGCCAGCGCGCGTCCATGTCGCTGCCGTCGCGTGTCGCGCGTTCGATGTGCGACCAGCCGCGCGCCAAGCCATCGAGCGCGATGCCGTCGGCCGGCGGGTTGACGGCCGGCGCCATGAAGGTTTCCAGGCAATGCGCGATCGCATCCATGCCGGTGGCAGCGGTCAACAGCGGCGGCAGGCCGCGCGTCAGCTCGGGGTCGAGCAGGGCGCTCTTGGGCATCAGGTGCCAGCTGTGAAAGCCGAGCTTGCGGCCGTCATCGACGATGACGATGGCGCCGCGCGCCA
>JANMHY010000621.1:0-1602 GCA_031375525.1 Burkholderiales bacterium | reverse complement strand
ACGCTGTTGACCTGCTGCTGGAAGATCACGCTCGGGAACAGCGTCATCATCACCGCGGTGGGACCGCCCCACCACGCTTCCGGCACCACGTCGAGAAAGCGGTCGTCGTTCAACTGCATCGCTGCCTTGAAGCTGGTCACGCCCGACGTGACCTCCGCATTCGCGCTCTTGGCTGCGCCGCGCTCGGAGATCATCGCCGCGTGGCGGTGCTTGGCATCCATGCGCAATTGCGACTTGTTGTCGGCGCGCCAGAGGCCGAAGGTGACGAACCAAGTGTGCAGCAGGCCCGGGTGGTACGGGTCCTTGATGTTCTCCTGCATCAGCTTCCAGTTGCCCGGAATGCGCTGGCGGCTGCGGCCGAGCAGCACGAGCTGGCGGCCGTTGAACAGGCGGTCGTACCAGCGCAGCATCTCGGGGCCGAGAAAGTCTTCGAACGGTTCGACATCCGCATCGAAGGTCGCAAAGACCACGCCGCCGCGGCGCGCCACGCGCAGCTTCGTCAAGCCATGCTCGCTGTTCTTGAAGTCCGCCGGCATGCCGCCTTGCCACGCGCCGTCTTGCCGCACGCCGCGCTTCAACGGCACGCCCTGTAGGTCGCCGGCGAGGCTGTAGCTCCACTGGTGGTAGGGGCAGACAAAATCTTTGCGGTTGCCGTGGCGCTCGCGGCAGAAACGCATGCCGCGGTGCGCGCAGACGTTTTCGACGACGTGGATCGTCTCGCCATCGGCATCACGGACCACGATCACCGAACGCTCGCCGATCACCGTGCGGATGAAGTCGCCGGCCTTCGGCAGCTCGGCTTCGAGCGCGACATAACACCAGTGCCCGCGGTAGAACAGCCGCTCCAGCTCGCGCTGATAGACCGCCGGGTCGGTGTAGGCCCAGAACGGGATGCGGTGTGTGGCCGGGCCGTCCCAGTCCGGCAATGGCTTGCGATCATTCATGACAGCAGCGACTTTAAATGAGCCGCGATGACTTGCGTCGCTGGCGGGGAAGACGCTCTGGCGCCGTCGGCAGCCCGGTCCTAACATCGTGCGGCGCCGCACCCGCTGCCCGAGCTGCGGCGCCGCCCGCATGCCCGATCACATCCCGGTTGAAGCGCTGATCGCCGCGCTGCACGCGCAGCGGCCGAGCCTGGGCGACGCGGCAGTGGACTTCGCGATCGCTGCCATCCAGAGCAAGCTGCAGGCGCAGCACCCGGCCGATGCCGCGCCGCGGCTGCGTCAGGTCAGCGTGCTGTTCTGCGACATCGTCGACTCGACCGCGCTGCTGCAACCACTGGCCGCCGAAGATGCGCTGGCCGTGGTCGCCGCGCCGCTGCAGCGTTTTGTCGAACTGGTGCAAGCCGCGGGCGGCCGCGTGCTGCGCTTCACCGGCGACGGCCCAGGCGCGCGAGGACGATGCCGAGCGCGCGGTCGATACCGGCCTGGCCATGCTGGCCGCGGCGCGCGAACACGCGCGGCAGGTGCAGCAGTCGCTCGGCCTGCAGGGCTTTGCGGTGCGCGTGGGCATCAACAGCGGCGCGGTCGTGCTCGGCGGCGGCGTCGAGGCCGACAACAGCGCGATGGGCCACGCAGTGCACATCGCGGCGCGGCTGGAGCA
>JANMHY010000164.1:0-2307 GCA_031375525.1 Burkholderiales bacterium | reverse complement strand
CCGCGCGTGTCGCGGCCGCCGCTGCCGGCTTCGGAGCGAAAGCAGGGGCTGTGCGCAGTCAACTTGATCGGCAGTTGCGCGGCGTCGAGGATCTGATCGCGCACAGTGTTGGTCAGCGAGATTTCGCTGGTGCTGATGAGGTACTGCTCGGCGCGCTCTTCATCACCGCCTCGGCTGACCCAGAACATGTCTTCCTTGAACTTCGGCAACTGTCCCGTGCCTTCGAGGATTTCGCGGTTGACGATGTAGGGCGTGTAGCACTCGGTGTAGCCATGCTCTTGCGTCTGCACGTCGAGCATGAATTGCGCCAGCGCGCGGTGCAGGCGCGCTGCGGTGCCGCGCAGGAAGGTGAAGCGCGAACCGCTGAGCCGGGCGCCAGTTTCGAAGTCGATGCCGAGCGCGGGGCCGATGTCGGCATGGTCGCGGGCGGGGAAGTCGAACGCGCGCGGCGTGCCCCACTTGCGGATTTCGGCGTTGGCGTTTTCATCGGCACCAACCGGCACGCTGTCGTGCGGCAGGTTCGGCACGCCCATCAGCATCGCCGCGATCTCGGCCTGCACCGCTTCGTTGCGCGCGGCCGAAGCGGTGAGTTCGTCGCCGAGGCCACCCACTTCGGCCATCACCGCGGCCACGTCGCCGCCCTTGGCTTTGATCTGGCCGATCTGCTTGCTCAAGGCATTGCGCTTGGCTTGCAGTTCTTCGGTGCGCGTTTGGATTTGCTTGCGTTCGGTTTCGAGCGTGGCGTAGCGCTCGCGGTCGAGAAAGGCTTGCGGCGTTTTGCGTTTCTCGAGTTGGGCAATCACGCCGTCGAGATCGCGGCGCAGCAAGTTGATGTCGAGCATGGGAATTGTTCCTGAAGTGGGTTGAACGGTCGCAGCGAGTTGCAGTTCAACTCGAAGATCGCAACGCCGCCACTTCAGACATCGACTTGTCGCCCAGACCCTTGGGCAGCGGAAAATGCACCGTCTCCGCCACACCGTCGAGCTTACGCACCGCCAGCGCGCCGTACTCGCGCAGCCGCGCGATCACCTGCTGCACCAACACGTCGGGCGCCGACGCGCCGGCCGGCAGGCCGACGCGCACCGAGCCGTCGAACCATTCGCGCTTCAACGCGTCGGCGTCATCGACCATGTAGGCCGGCTTGCCCAGGCGCCCCGCCAACTCACGCAAGCGGTTGCTGTTGCTGCTGGTCGGGCTGCCGACGACGATCACGATGTCGACCTGCGGCGACAGCACCTTCACCGCGTCCTGGCGGTTCTGCGTCGCGTAGCAGATGTCCTGGTGCTTCGGCTCGCGCACGCGCGGAAAGCGGCGCTTGACGGCGGCGAGGATGTCGGCGGTGTCGTCCACCGACAATGTGGTCTGCGTTACCACGGCCAGCTTGGCCGGGTTCTGCACCGGCGCTGTGGCCACGTCGGCCACGTCCTCGACGAGGTAGATGCCCTCGTAGAGCTGGCCCATCGTGCCTTCGACCTCCGGGTGGCCCTTGTGGCCGATCATCAAAAACTCGTAGCCTTCCTTGTGCAGCTTGGCGACTTCGACATGCACCTTGGTGACGAGCGGACAGGTCGCGTCGAAGATCGAGAAGCCGCGCGCCTGCGCTTCCCTGCGCACCGCCTGGCTGACGCCGTGCGCGGAGAAGACCAGTGTCGCACCGGGCGGCACCTCGGCCAGGTCTTCGATGAAGATTGCGCCCTTGGCCTTCAAGTCGTTGACGACGTAGGTGTTGTGCACGATCTCGTGGCGCACGTAGATCGGCGCACCAAATTTCGTCAGCGCACGCTCGACGATTTCGATCGCGCGATCGACGCCGGCGCAGAAACCGCGCGGTTCAGCCAGCAAAACTTCATCCATCACAAAACTCCAATGACGTGAACATCGAAGCGCACCGGATGGCCCGCCAGCGGATGGTTGAAGTCGAACAGCAGCCAATCGTCGCCGACTTCGCGCACGACACCGGCATAGGCGCCCTGCCCGTTCGGCGTCGGGAACTGCACGACATCGCCAACGTCGTACGTCGCGTCCGCATCGCCGATCTCGTGCAGCAGCGCGAGCTTCACGCGTTGCAGCAGGTCGGGGTTGCGCTGGCCGAAAGCCTCGCCGGCTTCGAGCGAAAAACTCTGCTGTGCGCTTTCAGGCTAGCCGATCTGCCGCGCTTCCATCGCCGGGGCGAGCTAGCCCGTGCCCTCAGAAAGCTTGGCCGGCAAGGCGCCGAAGGTGTTGACCACGTCGGCGCCGTCGGGGCCGGCGAGTCGGTAGTGAAGGGTCAGGAATGAACCCGGTTGAACTTCGGTCACGCTTGGAGGC
>JANMHY010000153.1:0-3269 GCA_031375525.1 Burkholderiales bacterium | reverse complement strand
GGGGGAAGGAGCAAACGGGCGAGCTGCGCTCGCAACCTATCTTGATGGCCCGCGCCATCCACGCTTGGTACGGCAGCAGCCACGTCCTCCACGGCATCGACCTGGTCATCGGCCGCGGCGAAACCGTCGGCCTGCTCGGCCGCAACGGCATGGGCAAGAGCACGCTGATCCGCACGCTGCTCGGCCATGTGACGCAGCGCGACGGGCGCATTCACTTGTTCGGCCAGGACATGAGCAAAGCCAAGCCGCACGAAGTGGCGCGACGCGGCGTGGCTTACGTGCCCGAGGGCCGCGGCGTGTTCCCGAACCTGTCGGTGCGCGAGAACCTCGTCATGTCGGTCAAGCCGGCGCGCGATGCGAAGACAGGCTGGACCTACGAGCGCGTGATGAAAACATTCCCGCGCCTCACCGAGCGCGTCAACAACCTCGGCAACCAGCTCTCCGGCGGCGAGCAGCAGATGCTGTCGATCGGCCGCGCGCTGATGACGCAGCCCGAACTGATCATCCTCGACGAAGCTACCGAAGGCCTGGCGCCGCTGATCGTTGCCGACATCTGGCGGGTGATTGCAGAAATCCGCGCCAGCGGCATCGCCACGCTGATCGTCGATCGCGATTACCGCAAGGTGCTCGCGCAGTCGGACCGCGCGATCGTCCTGCAAAAGGGGCAGGTCGTGCTCAGCGGCGCGTCGGACGCGCTGCGTTCGAGCGAGCAGTTGGCCTCCTTCCTTGGCGTCTGAATTTCAGGAGACACACATCATGTTGAGCTATCAAGTCGAAGCCTTCGGCAAGCCGTTGGCCCAAGTCATTCGAGACACGCCCGTGCCGCAAGGCAGCGAGGTCATCGTCAACGTCGGCAGTTGCGGCGTCTGCCACAGCGACGTGCATTTGCACGATGGCTATTTCGACCTCGGCGGCGACGCGAAGCTCGACATGACGCGCACGGTGCAGCCACCGCGAACGCTCGGCCACGAGATCGCCGGCACCGTGGTCGCGGTCGGCCCTGACGTGAATCCCGCGCAAGGCGTCAAAGTCGGCGACCGCCGCGTCGTCTTCCCCTGGATCGGCTGCGGTGCCTGTTCGTTGTGCGCCGCCGGCAACGAGCACCTGTGCAACAAGCCGGCCGCGCTTGGCATCCACCGCGACGGTGGTTTTGCCGATCACGTCAGCGTGCCGCATCCGAAGTATTTGCTCGACTACGGCTCGCTGGCCGAAGAGCAGGCCTGCACCTATGCGTGCTCGGGCCTCACCGCGTGGAGCGCGTTGAAGAAGGTCGCGCCGCTCGGACCGAAAGACCCGCTGCTGATCATCGGTGCCGGAGGCGTCGGCCTGTCCGGCATTCGTCTCGCACGCAAGCTCTTCGAAACGCCGCCGATCGTCGTCGAACTCGACAAGAGCAAGTGGGACATCGCGCGCGAAGCCGGCGCCGGCGAGGTCATCGACCCCAACGCCGACGGCGCGCTGAAAGCGTTGATGAAGAGCACCGGTGGCGTCGCCGCAGCGATCGACTTCGTCGGCGCGGGCGCCACCTTCAACTTCGGCTTCTCGGCCTTGCGCAAGGCCGGCAAGCTGGTCTGCGTGGGCCTGTTCGGCGGCTCGACACCGATCGTTCCTGCGATGGTGTCGATGAAAGCCGTGACCGTGATGGGCTCGTATGTCGGCAGCCTGGCCGAGATGCAGGAGCTGATGGCGATTGCCAAGGACGGTTCGCTGCCGAATTTGCCGCTGACGTCGCAACCGCTTTCCACCGCCACCGATGCGCTCGCCGACTTGCGCGCCGGACGCATCCGTGGCCGAACCATCCTCAAGCCCTAAGCACCCCACCCGTTCGGGCTGAGCCGGTCCTTCGACAAGCTCAGGATGATCGGAATACAACCCTTCGACAAGCTCAGGGCGAACGGCCCGGAGTCACGTGAAGCCATGAGCACAGAACAACCAACCCCCCAAATCGACTGGAACCAGTTCAGCCCCGCCACGATGTGGCGCGACTGGATCGTCAAGTCCGAAGCGCAGTGGAGCGAAACCGTGTCGCAACTGCTCAAGGACGAGCGCAGTGGCGGCGTGCTGAAAAAGCAGGTCGATGAAGCGCGCATGGCGCACCGCCAGTTCGGCGAGATGGCGCAGGCCGCGCTCGCCGCGGCCTACCTGCCGACGCGCGCCGACATCGAAGCGATCGACGAGCGCATGGGCAAGCTCGAAGACGGCCTGGCGCAATTGAGCGCGAGCGTTGTGGCTTTGCGTGAAGCGTTGGTGACGCAAGGTGCGGCCAAGATCGCACGCGTGCCGCGTACGCGGCGCGCGTCCAATGACGTGCCGCGCACGCGCACCGCACCGAAGAAGAGTAAGTCGTGAACGCCGCCGCTTCGCAAGCGTTGCCCAACCCGATGCAGCGCGCCTTGTCGCGGCTCGGCATTGCGGCGGAAGACTTTGCCGACATGGCCGGCCCGCTCGGCGTCACGCCGAAGGAAACCATCCACGCCAGCGGCACGCTGAAGCTGCACCACTACAAGCCGCTCGCGAGCAGCGTGTACCGCGTGCCGGTGCTGATCGTCACCTCGCTCGTCAACCAGCCCTACATCCTGGACCTCGTGCCCGGGCAGAGCATGGTCGAGTACCTGTTGCGCCAGGGCTTCGACATCTACCTGATCGAGTGGGGCCGGCCTCGGTACGAACACAAGGACCTGACGCTCGAAGACCATGTGCTGCGCCTGCTGCCCGAGTGCGTGGATGCGGTGCTGCACGACAGCGGTGAGAAGGAGCTGTCGATCATTGGCTACTGCGTCGGTGGCTTGCTCTCGGCCTTGTATGCCGCGCTTCATCCGACGGCGCCGCTGAAGAACCTGGTCTGCATGGCCGCGCCGGTCAACGGCGATGGCCTGGTGTCGCCGAAAGCCTGGATGGGCGAGGGCTTCAACGAACAAGCGCTGATCGAGCAGTACGGCAACGTGCCGGCCGACTGGGTGCAGAACACGCTGCGCGCGCTGCGCCCGTTCGGCAAGCTAGCGGGCGCGGCGAATCTGCTCAACAACATCGACCGCGACGACACCGTGCGCAGCAACTTGCGCATGGGCAAATGGGAGAGCGACAACATCCCGTTCCCCGGCGGCGTGTTCCGGCAGATGGTCAACGACTTTCTGCGCGGCAACAAGCTGGTCAAAGGCACGTGGCAGATCGGCGGCCAGCGCGCGAAGCTGGCCAATATCAAGCAGCCGCTGCTGCACCTGCTGGCGCAAGACGATCACATCACGCCGTATGCGTCGGCGAGCGACCTC
>JANMHY010000143.1:0-1899 GCA_031375525.1 Burkholderiales bacterium | reverse complement strand
ATCAAGGGCAACATGCCCAGCGGCGTGACCCACACCACTGCGGTGCTGACCGATGAGCAGGCCTTCGACGTCGCGGCCTACGTCAACAGCCAGCCGCGGCCGGTCAAAGGCAAGCTCGAAGCCGATTTTCCGGCGCGCAAGAACAAGCCGGTGGACGCGGCGTTCGCGCCCTACACGCCGGGCTTCACGGCCGCGCAGCACAAGTACGGCCCGTGGCAGCCGATACTCGAAGCGCGGCAAAAAGGAGCCACGCCGCCCCCATGACGGCAGCGCGCGCGACGACAACGACGACTGCAGCCGGCGACATCGGCGAGCCGTCCGTCACCGACGCTGCCGACGTTGCACGTGCCGTCGGCGCCGACGTGGCACGCGGCCTGACCGCCGCAGAAGCAGCACAGCGGCTCGCACAAAACGGCCGCAACGAATTGCGTGGTGCGCCGCCGCTGCCGACCTGGCGGCGCGTGCTGGCGCACTTCCAGGATCCGCTGATCTACCTGCTGCTGGCCGCGATCGTGATCGCGCTGGCGGCCTGGTGGCTCGAAGGCCGCGTCGGCTGGCCGGTCGATGCGCTGGTGATCGCGGCGGTCGTGCTGCTCAACGGCGGTTTGGGCTTCATGCAGGACGCCAAGGCGCGCGATGCGGTGGCCGCACTGGCGCGCATGACCGAAGCCACCTCGGCCGTGATGCGCGACGGTGTGGCGCTGCGCGTGCCCAGCGCCGAGCTGGTGCGTGGCGACCTGCTGCTGCTCGGCGAGGGCGACGCCGTCGGCGCCGACGCGCGCCTACTCGAAGCCACGGCGTTGCGCGTGCAGGAAGCCGCGCTCACGGGAGAGAGCGAGGCGGTGTTGAAGGATGCCGCGACGCTGGCTGCCGCGCTGCCGCTCGGCGACCGCTTGAACATGGTCTTCAAGGGCACGGCGGTCGCGCAGGGCAGCGCGCGCGCCGTGATCACTGCCACGGGCATGGCCACCGAGATGGGCGCGATCGCGACGCTGCTCGAAGCCACCGTCGATGAGCCGACGCCGCTCGCGCTGGAGGTGGCGCGCATCGGCCGCATGCTCGGCATCGCCGTCGTGATCATTGCCGTGGTGGTGATGGGCACGCTGTTCGCGCTGTCCGACATTCGCAGCGCCGGCGACGTGACCCGCGTGCTGCTGCTCGGCGTGTCGCTGGCGGTGGCGGCCGTGCCCGAGGGGCTGCCCGCCATCCTGTCGGTCGTGCTCGCGCTCGGCGTGCAGCGCATGGCCGGCCACCACGCGATCGTGAAGCACCTGTCTTCCGTGGAGACGCTGGGATCGGCCTCGGTGATCTGCTCCGACAAGACCGGCACGCTGACGCGCTCGGAGATGACGATCGAGCGTGTGATGACGCTGTCGGGCGGCACGCACGTCACCGGCGTCGGCTATGCGCCCGAGGGCCAGGTCGAACACAAAGGCACGCTGCTCGAAGGCGGGCCGTTGCACGCCGAGCAGGTGGTCGTGCTCGGCGGCGGCAGCCTGGCCGGCAACGCGGACTTGCGGCAAGCCAGCGATGGCGGCTGGGAGATTCACGGTGACCCGACGGAAGCGGCCTTCCTCGTGGCTGAACGCAAGCTCGGCGTGACCAAGCGCCGCCAGCAGCGCTTCGAGCGCGTGGCCGAAGTGCCGTTCACGTCGGAGCGCAAGATGATGTCGAGCATCGAGCGCGACCATGAGCAGGGCGATGCGCTCGTCCTCGTCACCAAGGGCGCGCCCGACGTGCTGCTGGCGCACTGCACGCGGGCCCGCGTCGGCATGGACGTGGTCGCGCTCGACGACGCACTGCGCGCCCGCGCGCTGGCCGATGTGGATGCCCTCACCGACGCGGCGCTGCGCACGCTGGCCGTGGCCTATCGGCCACTGGATGCAGGTGAGGAGACGC
>JANMHY010000089.1:0-1931 GCA_031375525.1 Burkholderiales bacterium | reverse complement strand
CACGGCGGCGCTGGCTTCGTTGCAGCTGCCGATGATGGTGGCGGCCGGGCACGACAAAGGCCGTGCCGGTGGTCTGATCGCATCGGCCGGCATCATCGCGCCGATCATTCCGCCGTCGATCGCCTTCGTCATTTTCGGCGTGGCCGCCAACGTCTCGATCACCAAGCTGTTCCTGGCCGGCATCGTGCCGGGCCTGCTGATGGGCGTGGCCATCGCCTGCGTCTGGTACTTCGTGGCCAAGCGCGAGAACGTCACGCCGCCGCGCAAGTCCACCGGCGCCGAGCGCCTGACCGCGCTGCGCCGCTCGACCTGGGCCCTGGTGCTGCCGGCCATCGTGCTGGTGGGCCTGAAGATGGGTGTGTTCACGCCCACCGAAGCGGCGGTGGTGGCAGCGGTCTATGCGCTGTTCGTGGCCACGGTGATCTACCGCGAGATGAAGCTGTCGCAGCTGTACGGGGTCTTCGTCTCGGCCGCCAAGACGACGGCGGTGGTGATGTTCCTGGTGGCCGCGGCCAGCGTCAGCGCCTGGCTGATCACGGTGGCCAGTCTGCCGGCCGAAGTGATCAAGCTGCTCTCCCCCTTCCTCGACCAGCCGATCCTGCTGATGTTCCTGATCATGATCCTGACGATGATCGTCGGCACGGCGATGGACATGACGCCGACGATCCTGATCCTGACGCCCGTGCTGATGCCGCTGGTCAAGGCCGCCGGCATCGACCCGGTGTACTTCGGCGTGCTGTTCATCATGAACAACGCCATCGGCCTGGTCACGCCGCCGGTGGGCACGGTGCTCAACGTGGTCGCCGGCGTCGGCAAGATGCGCATGGACGAAGTCACCAGAGGCGTGATCCCGTTCATGTGCGCGCAGTTCGCGCTGCTGTTCCTGCTCGTGCTGTTCCCGCAGATCGTGCTCTGGCCGCTCAAGCTGTTCTATTGAAGGCCGTACTGACTTTCCAACCCAATCGACCTGACCCTGGAGACAAACCAATGAAACGCGTGTTCCTCAAATCCCTCGTTGCCGTGGCCGCGCTGGCCGCTGCCGGCGCCACTTTTGCGCAAGACATCAAAGAGCGCACGATCAAGTTCGGCTTGAACGGCCCCGAGACGCACCCGGCCGCCGCCGGCATGAAGAAGTTCGCCGACCTCGTCACCGCCAAGTCGGGCGGCAAGATGAAGGTCAACCTGTTCTTCGGCGCCACGCTCGGCAGCGACCAGGCGATCACGACGTCGATTCAAGGCGGCACCGTCGAGATGTCGGTGATGAACTCGGGCATCCTGGCCAGTCTGGCCAAAGAGTTGGCCATCTTCGACTTCCCGTTCCTGTTCGCCAACGAAAAGGAATCGGACGCCATCGTCGATGGCGCGGTCGGAAAGAAGATGCACAAGCTGCTCGAAGAAAAGGGCGTCATCGGCCTCGCGTACTGGGAGCTCGGCTACCGCCAGATGACCAACAGCAAGCGGCCCCTGAACACCGTCTCCGACATCGACGGCCTGAAGCTGCGCGTGATCCCGAACCCGATCAACGTCGATTGGGTCAAGGCCCTCGGCGCCAACCCGACGCCGATGCCTTTCCCCGAGGTCTATGGCGGCCTCGAGAGCAAGGCCATCGACGGCCAGGAGAACCCGATTGCGGTGATCGCGGCCAACAAGTTCTGGGAGGTGCAGAAGCACATCGCGCTGACGAACCACCAGTACAACCCGCAGTCGGTGATCTTCAGCAAGAAGATCTGGGACACGCTGTCGGCCGCCGAGAAGAAGATCATCGACGACTCGGCCGACGAATCCGCCAAGTACCAGCGCGAGCAGTCGCGCGCCGCCGTGGCCGCCAACCTCGAGCTGCTGAAGAAGAACGGCATGGCCGTCACCCAGTTCTCGCCCGAAGAAGTGAACAAGCTGCGCGAGAAGATGAAGCCGGTCATCGCCAAGTACTC